>JAEZBP010000842.1 GCA_023427125.1 Pseudomonadota bacterium
CGCGCGGCCTCGGCCAAGCGCATGCGCGGCCGCTCGAGCGGCGCGAGCGCCTCACCGGCGTAGGCAGCGGCCCCGTACGCGCGGCCTCGGCGGGCTCGGATCCCGCCGCTGACCGCGAGGTCCTCGAGGCAGAGCTCCGCCCCGGTCGCGCTCGGGCGGACCTCGGGCCACGAGAGCGGCGAGAGCCTCGTGAGGTAGCGCTCGAGGATCCGGTCGCGCCGCGCGATCATCGTGCGCGCGAGCTCGGCTCGGACGTCCTCGGGGAGCTCTCCCCGCGCGACGAGCGCGCGGATGTGGTCGTCCGAGAAGCGCGCGATGATGCGCGCCATCCACGCCGCGTCGCGCTCGGTGTGCCGATCGAAGGCGGGGTTCGGGTAGCCCGGCCGCCACTCCGAAGGGACGAAGCGGAACGCGTCGTAATAGCCGAGCGTCTCGCCGGCCGGCCCGTAGCGCGCGGCGAACCAGGGCCGCGGGATCGCGTCCAAGGTCAGGAAGTCCACGAGGATGTGCTCGAAGTCGAGATACCCCGAGTGCCCCAGCCGGCGGACGAGCGGGTCCCACGCGTGGATGATCCCGAAGCAGTCACCGAAGTCGATCAGGTAGTGGCGGACGTGCCCCTCGCCAGGGGTCCCTCCGCTCATCCAGGCGGCCATCGTGTTCTCCTGGCGGGAGTCCACGTGATCGGTCCACGCGGCGAGCACGAACATGCCGCGCAGCTCGCGCCGGTGCTGGTGCGCGACGACGTCGTTCGGATCCTGTGCGTCGACGCCCTCGTAGCGCCACGCACTGATCGGCGTGCCCTCGATGAAGCGGCTCACGCTCGCCCGATAGCGCCCGTCCGGCAGGCGCAGGGCCTGCGCGAGCACCGCCTCGATGTGCTCGTCGGTGAGCGGCTCCTCGGTCCCGTTGCTGCGCTCGATCGTCGCCTCTGGATCGCGCTCGAGCACCGAGGGATCGAAGTGCACCACGCCGTTGCACGGCGCGAAGTACCCGCTCGCGTGCCAGATCGCGGCGCCGATCGTGTCGGCCGCGCCGGGGCGCCAGGGCTGGAGCGTGCCCTCCGTCTTCATCAGGTAGAGCACGCCGCTCGCGTCGCGGATGGTGAAGCCCGGGTTGGCTCCGTCGCGCTTGCCGCTCACGATCGTCCACGGCTCGGGCATGTCGAAGCCCTCGCCGCAAGCGCCCGCCGCCACCTCCTCCGGCGTCATCGGCGTGCGGCCCAGTCGGTTCGTGAACCAGCTCGAGTCGGGCACCTCGTCGAGCGCGTTCACGTTCATCGCCTCGCGCGGCGCCTCGAAGGTGAAGAACTCGCTGACCGGACGGAAGAACGTGTTGTCCGCGCCATCCCACATGTATGGCGAGTAGAAGCCCGAGGGCCGCGGAGAGAAGTCGCGCGCGTCGTGATCCTCCCAGACCACCGACCCGAGCCGAAAGCGCCGCACGTTGGTCGTGGCGCAGCTCGACGCGAAGACGAGGAAGACCGCGAGCCATGTGATCCGCGCTCCGATCACACGGCTCGCTCCGCTGCGTGACGGCATCCCGACACCTGCGAACGGCGGCAGGCGTCGGCCTGGCGTCACTCCGCTTCGCTCCTTGAACATGGTGAGCGCGGGCATCGTGCGACAGGCGCTCCGGGGCGTAAAGGTGGAAACGCGGCGCGGAGTGTGGAAGCTTCTTTGTCGCGCGGAGGGCCGCGCGAAAACCTGCGGCGCGCGTCGGCGCGGTCTTCTGGCCTCTGCTCTCGGCGCGCGCGGCCCTCGATCGAGGTGGAGTTCAGTGAGCGAGACGGACTGGGGCGCCCTGACGGCGCATGTGCGACGGATCGAGACGCTCGAGGGCGTGATGGGGACGCTCGGCTGGGACGAGCAGACGATGATGCCGCCGAAGGCCGCCGCCCTGCGCGGCGAGCAGCAGGCGCTGCTCTCGGGCTTCCTGCACGAGCTGGTGACCGATCCGCGGATCGAAGGCTGGCTCGCGACGCTCGAGGGCGCGGCCGATCCGCTGAAGGTGGCGTGCCGGCGCAACCTCGGGCGGGACCACGCGCGCGAGCGGCGGGTGCCCGCCGAGCTGGTCGATCGGCTGGCCCGCGCGCGCAGCGCGGGCTTCGCCGCGTGGATCGAGGCCAAGGGCGAGGGCGACTTCAGCCGCTTCGTGGCGCCGCTCGAGGCGCTGCTCGACCTGAGCGCGCGCCGCGCCGAGGCCATCGACGCGACCCGCCACCCCTACGAGGTCTTGCTCGAGGAGTACGACCCAGGCACGACGGTCGCGGCGCTGCGCCGCACGTTCACCCGGCTCCGCGACGGGCTCACTCCCTTGCTCGACGCGATCGCGCGGCGCCCCGCGCTGCCCCCCATCGCCCGCGCGATCGCGGACGGCGCGCAAGCGGGCTTGCAGCGAACGGTGGCGCAGGCGCTCGGCTACGATCTGCGCGCGGGCCGCATCGATCTGGCGGAGCACCCCTTCACGTCGGGCCACGGGGCGGGCGACGTGCGCATCACGACCCGGGTCGACACGCGCGATCTGTTGAGCGGCCTCGGCGCGGCGATCCACGAGACCGGCCACGCCCTCTACGAGCAAGGGCTCCCCTACGCGTGGGCCGGGACCACGGCGTCGAGGGCGGCGAGCTTCGGCCTGCACGAGTCGCAGTCGCGCTTCTGGGAGAACTTCATCGGCCGCTCGCGGCCGTTCTGCGGGTGGCTCGCCGCGCGGCTCCATGAGCACGCGCCCGACGCGGGCCTCGACGGCGACGCGCTCTATCGCGCGAGCAACCGCGTCGAGCGCGGCCTCATCCGCGTGAAGGCCGACGAGGTCACCTACAATCTCCACATCATCATCCGCTTCGAGCTCGAGCTCGCGCTCTTCGAGCGAACGCTGAAGGTGAAGGACCTCCCCGAGGCCTGGAACGCACGCTACGCGGAGTACCTCGGCGTGCGGCCCGCGAGCGCGACCGAGGGCGTCCTCCAGGACGTCCACTGGTCGGGCGCCGCGTTCGGCTACTTCCCGAGCTACACGCTCGGCAACCTCTACGCGGCGAGCCTCGGCGCGGCCATGGAGGAGGCGCTCCCGGAGCTCTGGTCCGCGGTCGAGGCGGGCGACTTCGCTCCGATCCTCGCGTTCCTGCGCGAGCGCATCCACCAGCGCGGGCACCTCGAGGAGGCCCCCGAGATCATCCGCGCCGCGGTGGGCGAGCGCGATCACGTCGAGGATCTGATCGCGTATCTCTGGCGCCGCCACGGCGCCCTCTATGGCGTCGAGCGTCCGAAGCCCTGACACAGGTGTAGCTCTCGCGCGCGGCGCTATCTCGTGCCCGTGAGACTCAATGCACCCCTCGCGCTGAGCGCGCTCGTCCTCTGCTCTGGCTGTTACGAGTCCTTCCCGGGGACACCCCGAGACGGCGCCGTCGTCCTCGTGGATGGCGGGGACGGCGGCGGGCTCGCTCGCCCCGACGCCTTCGTCCGCCCGGACACCGGCACCCGGCCGAGCCCGTGCACCTCGGGCGAGATCGTGGCCGACTACGTCGGGCCGGGCTGCTCCGGGACGACGGCCGCGTGCCTCTCGACCTGTGCGAGCCCCGACGCGCCGCCGACCTGCACGGCCGACTGCATCGATCGTGATCCAGAGTGCCGGATGTGCGTGAACGAGACCATCGTCGCATGCGGGAACCGCGCGGGGTGCCAGGCGGCGTGGAACACCTTCGCCTGCTGCGCGCAGCAGCGCTGCCCGGAGGTCCCCGGCGGGGCCGACCGCCTCGCGTGCGCGTCGGCCGGGCAGTGCCTGGTCGAGCTCGAGGCATACTTTCTCTGCCTCGACGGTGGCCCGCTCACGTCGTGCAACGCCGACGTGCAGCAGTGCTTCGCGCCGTAGGTTACGCTGGCCGGCGTGAACCGACGAAATCGAGCGGAGCGGAGTAACGGCATGCCGACAGCCCGCAGGTGCGCAGCACCGGAGGGCCGAGGCGTGCCGTTACGCAGCGCGGCGACCCATCGAAAACGAGCCGCCCTCCTCGCCGCGTGCGCGAGCGCGTTCGCGATCGGCGTCAGTGTGTCCGTCCCGAGCGGCGCCCAGGACGAGGAGGCCGCTGGCTGGCGGCAGCGCGCGGCCGGCGAGGAGATCCTCTGCAACGAGCAGGAGCCGCAGGCCTTTCTGATCCGGGCCAACTGGCTCACGCGACGCAACATGGACGCCGCGGAGGTGCGCGAGCGGCGCGACGTCGCGCAGCAGGCGATCCGCTATCGAACCGAGAACTACGGGTACTTCCAGGGCTTCGGCTCACCAGCGTGGAACGAGCGGACACCCCTCCAGAACGCGGTCGGCGTGCGCCTCTTCGATCGGCCCACGCGCTTGAACCAGCGGATCGTCGCGGCCGCGCGCTGCGCCGAGCAGGAGATCGCGCGCACATGCCAGGACGACTACTCGCCTCGCCGCCTGAGCGGCATCCGCGACCGCAACACCTACCACAACGGCGAGGTCTCGAACCACGTCTACGGCATCGCGATCGATCTCGATCCGAACGAGAACACCTGCTGCAATTGCGTGAAGGAGTGGCGTCTCCATCCGCTCTGCCAGGCCACGCCGCGCTCGATCTTCGATCGCATGGTGATGCCGGAGTGCTGGGTGCGCGGCTTCGAGAAGTACGGCTTCTACTGGCTCGGCCACGACCAGCTCATGGACACGATGCACTTCGAGTTCCTCGGCGACCCGAACCGCATCCTCCGCACCTCGCCCGAGTGACGGAACGAAGAGCGCCCCCCTCCCGCGAGCGGCAGGGAGCTCGTCATACCAGGCAGGAAC
>JAEZBP010000846.1 GCA_023427125.1 Pseudomonadota bacterium
TCCCATGCCGCTTCGAGCCGCAGGCGCGCGCCGAGCCCGAGCGAGAGGAGGCTGCCCATCCCCGGGTCGGCGAGCGTCGGATCTTCCGGCGCGGCGCCATCGGCGAGGAGAGCGCCGCGCACCCGCGCCCCGAGCGCGAATGCGCTCGAGAGCGATCCCCAGACCGTCGCCGCCGCGGAGGCGCCCGGCTCGAACCAGGAGGATTGCGGCGCGGTGACGGGGATCGCCGCGCTGCCCTCGAGCGCGAGCATCCATGGCTCCTGCGCCTGGCTCGGAGCGGGCGCGCCGCCGAGCGCGAGCGCGAGCACACTGGCGAGAAAGGTCGTTCGACCGGCATGCATGGCAGCGCGCCGTTGCAGCGGGCATGCCCGCGGCCGTGGCCGTGAGTCACGACGCGCGCGCGTCGCCGAGGGAGGGCTCTCAGCCACCCCCGTGGGCGATCCCCCACCGTCACTCGTCGCCGCTGATGCCGAGCTCCCGGCACTTCTTGAAGAAGTGCGAGCGATCGATCCCGAGGCTCCGCGCGGTCGCCGTCTTGTTGCCGTTGTGTGCTTCGATCGCGGCCACCAGGATGCGCCGCTCCGCGTCGTGCATGAGATCGCGGAAGGGAGCGCCGGGGCGGTAGAGGCTCGCTGCGCCCCGCGCCGGCGTGGCCGATCCGAGCACGTCGCTGGGGTTGACCCGATCGCCGTCCGCGAGGATCGTCAGCCGCTCGATCATGTTCATGAGCTCGCGAACGTTGCCCGGGTACGTGTGCCGCGAGAGCGCCTTGACCACCTCGTCGTCGAGCCGGATCGGCTTGCGGCCCATGCGCTCGGCGACCTGCCGTGCGAACGTGTGCGCGAGGAGCGGGATGTCCTCGCCGCGCTCTCGGAGGGGCGGTACGCGCAGGGTCACCACGTTGAGTCGGTAGAACAGGTCTTCGCGGAACTGGTCGCGCTCGACCATCGCGGCGAGATCGCGGTTGGTCGCGGCCAGCACCCGCACGTCGACCTGGATCGTGCGGCCTCCGCCCACTCGCTCGAGCTGCCCCTCCTGGAGCACCCGCAGGAGCTTCGCCTGCATGGCGAGCGACATGTCCCCGATCTCGTCGAGGAAGAGCGTGCCTCCCGAGGCCTCCTCGAAGCGCCCTCGCCGGGCCCGCACCGCGCCGGTGAACGCCCCCTTCTCGTGCCCGAAGAGCTCGGACTCGACGAGCTCGCCCGGCACCGCCGCGCAGTTCAGCTTCACCAGCGGCCCCTCGCTCCGCTTCGAGGCGCGATGGATCGCGCTGGCGACCAGCTCCTTGCCCGTCCCGTTCTCGCCGAGGATCAGCACGCGGCCGTCGGTCGGCGCCACCTTTTGGATCAGCTCGGCGACCCGTCGCATCGCGGCGCTCTCGCCCAGGAGCTCGGCGCGCGCGCCGGCGGTCTGCTCGAGCGCGCGATTGCGGCGCCGCAGCTCGTCGAGGTGCAGCGCTTGCTCCACCGTCAACACCAGCCGCTCGGGGGCGATCGGCTTCTGGAGGAAGTCGGTGGCGCCGAGCTTGATGGCGGTGGCCGCGTCCTCGAGGCTTGCGGTTCCGCTGATCACGATGACGGGCACGAGCGGGTGCGCTCGTCGGACCTCCGTGAGCAGCTTCAATCCGCCCATGCCGGGCATCTGGATGTCGGTCACGAGGAGATCTACCGGCACATCCCCGATGAGCCCGAGCGCGTCCTCGCCCGTGCTGACGACCTCTACGTGGAGACCTCGGCGCTCGAGGATCCGAGCGAAGCCGGCTCTCAGCGCCGCGTCGTCTTCTGCCAGCAGCACGGTCTGCGTCATCGAAGGTTCCCTTCCTCCTGCAGGCGCTCCGCTCCCTAGAACGCAAGGGCCAAGTACCACGCGAGGGCGGCGATTGCCTCGCTTTCTCTCGAGTGGCGCCAGGGCCACCCCAGTGGGTCGAGGCCCACTCCCGCAGGCTCGCGACGTGAAGAGCTCTACCATGGTGCAGCTGGCACGAGGCCTGCGGGAGGGCCTCCCCATGCCTCACCTCGTGAACGTCGCGTGCATCGCGCTCCTCCTCACGCCGCTCGCGTCGCCGGTCGCCGCGCAAGCGCCTCGCCCCGCGGATCGCTTGAGCCCGCTGCGCGCTCGCCTGCACGTCTACGACGTCCGCCCCGAGGGCACACCGGCCGTCATCCGCGCGCTCGGGCAGCTCGTGGGCGAGGGCCCGCAAGCGGGCGAGGCGCGCTTTCTCCGCGCGATCGCGACCACCGACCTGCTGATTATCGCGCGCCGCCGCCGCGACCCCGCGCTGACCGAGCGACGCGCGGCGGCCTTCGGGGTCGAGCCTGACGCGCTCGCGGGCGCCCTCCGCACGGAGCTCGAGGCGCTGCGGACCGAGCCCTACCTCGCCACGGTCGACGACGCGCTCAGCGCGCTCGCGCCGGACGAGGGGCTCGCGATCCCGCCCGCCGGCACCGACCACACGCGCCAGCAAGCGACCTTCTTCATGCGGGTGCTCGACCAGCTCCTTCGCGCTCGCGACGCGACCCGCGTGCTCGTCGATCTCGCCGTCGCCGATCCGTGCGGCGAGGCTCGCGAGTGCGCGCCGCCTCACGGGCACTTCGGGCCCCGCGGGCGGCGCGCGATCGCCGGGATGACCGCGCTCCACGCGCTGCTCCGCTCGATCGAGCGCACGGCGGAGCTCGGCGATCCATTCACGGCCGCGCTGGCCCGCGAGGTCCTCGTCGATACGGTGGTGCTGCGATCGATCAGCCTCGCGCCGCGCGACTTCGCGACGAGCGTGCGTCCGGTCGCGGCGCCCACCGAGGGCGCGCCGCTCGACGTCGACGCGGTGGTCGTGATCGGTCGCGACCGGGTCCGCGCCGGCTGGGCTCCCGAGGTGAGCTGGGACCGGGAGGGGCGCCCGTCGGTGATGGCGGACGGGCCGCTCCTCGGCTCACGCGAGGAGGTGAGCTTTCCGCTCCCCGCCGCCCCGGGCGTGGGTGCCATTCCCGAGCTCGCCGTCCACGTGGGGCTGGCGCTGCGCGGGGCCTCGCGCGTCGCGCTGATGGTGGAGCCGGGCGTCGAGGCGCACCTGCTCTCGCGCGTCCTCGTGTCGCTCGAAGAGGCCGGTGAGCGGCCGGGGCTGCTGGCGGTCGCCACGGCCGACGGAAGCGCGCGCGGCGTCGCGTTCGAGCGCGCCGCAGGCGAGGAGAGCACGGTCGGCGTGTTCGTCCGTCTCGGCGGCTTCTCCGCGTGGCAGCCGGGCCAGCACGTCAGCCTGCCGCGGCAGCGGACCGCGGAGGGCTGGGCCTTCGACTTCGAGGGCCTGCGCCTCGCGACCGTCGCGCGAGCGCGCCATCAGGTCAGCGTGCGCTTCATGGGGACGGTGGCCGCCGACCTCGTCCTGCGCGTCGCCCTCGCGCTCGCGTCCGACGAGCGCCCGCTCCGGCTCGTCGTCCGATGACGCTCTCTCCCACCCCATGCCCACGAGCAGAACCATGAACTCCACGACCGATCCCCAGAAGACCCCCGATCCCTCCCTCGCCGAGCGGCGCCGTCTCCCGCGCGCGAGCCTGGTGACCGAGCTGAGCCTCTACAGCGGCTCGAACTTCTATGCCGGCTTCACGGAGGACATCTCGGAGGGGGGCGTCTTCGTCGCGAGCTACGCGGTCCTGCCGGTCGGCGCGCAGGTCTCGATCGAGCTCGCGCTCCCCGGCGGCTTCGAGATCCGCGCGACCGGCACCGTGCGCTGGCTGCGGTACGCCGGCGACGAGGAGGCCGGGTCGGAGCCGCCGGGGATGGGGATCGAGCTCGACGCCATCGACGAGGAGGATCGGCTGCTGATCCGTGAGTTCGTCCAGAACCGCTCCCCGTACTTCTTCGATCGCTCGGACGGATAGCGAGCGCGATGCTCGACGGCGAGCGGGGCTCGCGGTCAGCGGCGTCGGGCCTGATCCAGGCGCAGCTTCCAGACCATCGCCACGGCCTCGAGGAAGATCTGCCGGCTCATCTTGCTCTCGCCGGCGCGGCGATCGACGAAGACGATGGGGACCTCGACCACCGAGAACCCCGCGCGGAGGGCGCGCCAGGTCATCTCGATCTGGAACGAGTAGCCCTCGGAGCGAACGGAGCCGAGATCGATCCCCTCGAGCACCTCGCGCCGGAAGGCCTTGTATCCGCTGGTCAGATCGCGGATTGAGAGGCCGAGGATGGTGCGGCTGTAGAGGCTCCCGCCCTTGCTCAGGACGTGGCGCCCGAGGCCCCAGCCCCGGACCCCGCCCCCGCGGATGTTGCGCGAGCCGAGGACGACGTCGGCGCCCTCCTCGATCGCGCGGAGCATCGCGGGCAGGTGCGCCGGGTCGTGCGAGAGGTCGGTGTCCATCTGCACGAGGACGTCGTAGCCCTCGCGCAGCCCGAAGCGGAAGCCGTCGAGGTAGGCGGTGCCGATGCCGAGCTTGCCGCTCCGGTGGAGCGCGCGCACCCGCTCGTCGCTCCCGGCCAGCCGGTCGGCGATCTTCCCGGTGCCGTCCGGCGAGCCGTCATCGACGATCAAGACGTGCGCGCTCGGGACCGCTCCGAAGAGCGCGCGCACGAAGGCCTCGAGGTTGTCGGCCTCGTTGTACGTCGGCGTAACGACCAGCACCCGGGCCATGGCGCGCGAACACTAGGCGAGAGGTCCTCGACCGGCAACAGGGGGCCGGGCGGAGCCATCCCACAGTGACGATTTGAAGCACCCATCCGCGGCTGGTAGGCTCCGCCCACTTTTTCCGCGGCATCCCGCCGCGCGAGGGATCTGATGGCGAAGAACGACGAGACCTTCGAGCCCAAGTTCAAGACGCTCTGCGAGATCTACGAGCGCAGCGTCCGCGAGTTCGCGGACCGCGAGCTCTTCGGCACCAAGCAGGACGGCGCCTGGAAGTGGATGACCTACGCCGAGTTCGGCCGGCAGACCGACGAGATCCGCGGCGGGCTCGCCGCCCTCGGCATCGGCGAGGGCGACACGGTCGCCATGATCGCCAACAACCGCCCCGAGTGGGCGGTCTGCGCGTACGCGACCTACGGGCTCGCCGCGAAGTACGCGCCCATGTACGAGTCGCAGCTCGCCAAGGACTGGGAGTACATCCTGCGCGACTGCGCGGCGAAGGTCGTCTTCGTCGCGAACGACGAGATCCGCGCCGCGATCGAGGAGCTCGCCGGCAACCTGCCCTCGCTCGGGCACGTGATCGTCCTCGACGCCTCGAAGGGGGCCAAGCTCACGTACGACGGCCTGCGCGACAAGGGGAAGAGCAACCCGACCCCGCTCTCGCACCCGAAGGCCGAGGATCTCGCGGGCTTCATCTACACCTCGGGCACCACGGGCAACCCGAAGGGCGTCCTCCTCTCGCACGCGAACCTCGCGAGCAACGTGAGCGCGATGCACAGCGTCTTCCCGATGAGCCCGGAGGATCGCTCGCTCTCGTTCCTGCCCTGGGCGCACTCGTTCGGGCAGACCGTCGAGCTCCACGCGCTCTTCTCGATGGGCGCGTCGATGGGGATCGCCGAGTCCGTGCCGAAGATCATCGAGAACCTCGGTGAGGTGAAGCCGACGCTGCTCTTCAGCGTTCCGCGGATCTTCAACAAGATCTACGACGGCGTCTTGAAGAAGGTCGAGGCGGACGGCGGCCTGAAGAAGACGATGTTCTACGCCGCGCTCGGCGCCGCCGAGCAGAAGAAGAAGCTCGCGGAGCAGCACCGCTCGAGCGGCTTCGTCGACATGAAGCACAAGATCCTCGACCGCATCGTGTTCTCGAAGGTGCGAGCGCGCTTCGGCGGCAATCTCAAGTACGCGTTCAGCGGCGGCGCCGCGCTCAGCAAGGAGGTCGCGGAGTTCGTCGACTCGCTCGGCATCCTGGTCTACGAGGGCTACGGGCTCACCGAGACCTCGCCGATCGCGACGGCGAACTGGCCGGGGGCGCGCAAGATCGGGACGGTCGGTAAGCCGATCCCCGGCGTGCGCATCGAGATCGACCGCCAGGTGACGGGCGATCCGAAGCACGGCGAGATCATCGTGCACGGGCACAACGTCATGCACGGCTACCACGCCCTCCCGGAGGAGAACGAGCGGGTCTTCACCGCCGAGCGCGGCTTCCGTACCGGCGACATGGGCTTCCTCGACGAGGACGGCTTCCTCTCGATCACGGGGCGCATCAAGGAGCAGTACAAGCTCGAGAACGGCAAGTACGTCGTGCCCTCGCCGCTCGAAGAGCTGCTCAAGCTCTCGCCCTTCATCATCTCGGCGTTCGTGTACGGCGACAACAAGCCGTACAACGTCGCGCTCATCGTGCCCGACATGGACGCGCTGAAGAAGTGGGCCGAGGAGCAGGGCATCACCGACACCGGCGCGGATCTCGCGAAGAACGAGAAGGTCCAGGCGCTGATGCGCGAGCAGATCGACCGCTACTCGGGCGACTTCAAGCAGTTCGAGAAGATCAAGAAGTTCTCGATCATCCTCGAGGACTTCACGATCGACAACGACATGCTCACCCCGAAGATGAGCGTGAAGCGGAACAAGGTCCTCGACCACTGGGGCGACGAGCTCCAGGGCCTCTACCGCTAGCCCGCTGCACGTCGTCCTCTGCACGTCGTCGTTTCGCCGGCGGCGGGGTCCGACTATCCTCGGCCTCGAGATGTCGCTCCCTCCGCCGTGGATCCTGCTCGCGCTCGCCGCCCTCACGCTCGGTGCGTGCGGCTCCGGCGCGCGCGAGGACGGCGCCGCGACCACGAGCGGCGGCGAGCTGAGCGTCGCCGAGAACACGAACGCGCCGCCCCCCGAGGAGGCCGCCGAGGTCGAGCCGCCACCGCCCGCGCCGAGCGGGGGCGGCGTCTACCCCGGGCGCACCGGCTCGGGGCAGAGCGCGGAGGACCCCGTGAGCGCCTGCGGCCCCGGCGACAGCTACGCCTTCGTCGCGGGCGAGTTCCGATGCCCCGAGGGCGACAACCCGCTCGGCGGCGACCCCTCCGCGGGATCCGCCGCGCGGGTCGGCAACGTCGGCTCGAACTCGACGGGGCACATCATCGATCTCTACCGCGTGCCCTGCGCGTCCGGGCCGGTCGACGTGTACGTCGACATGTACGGCTGCCCCGAGATGCGGAGCCTCTTCGGCGAATGAGCGCCGAGGACGAGCGCGAGGAGCGGCCGGCCGAGGAGGCGCCCCAGGGACGCGCCACGCCCAGCCGAGGCGTGCTCCGCGGCGCCTCGCTGCTCTTGCTCGTGGTGATCGTCGCCTGCATCGGCGGCGCGATCGCGAGCTGGGTGGGTGCGCTCCTCGGCGAGCCCGAGCCCACCGAGACGCTGGTCGTGCGCCCGACCGCCGACGTGGTGGTGGCCATGCGCGATCTCGCGCGGCTCGAGTCGTCGTCCTACCACGTCGAGCGGGTCATCGACATCAGCTCGGAGCAGCAGCGCTTCGGCGGGCTCCTTCGGGCGGAGGACTCGATCCTCCTCATCGCGGCGGCCGACGTCGTGGCCGGCGTGGACTTGGCACAGATGCAGGATGGCGACGTGGTCATCGAGCCCGGGGCTCGGCGCGCGACCATCACCCTGCCGCCGGTCGAGATCCTGAGCGCGCGCCTCGACAACGACCGCACCTACGTGCACCGGCGCGACACCGATCTGCTCGCGCGCCGCCGCGACTCGCTCGAGACCGACGCGCGCCGCGAGGCCGAGCGCACGCTGCGCCAGGCCGCGATCGACTCGGGGATCCTCGATCGCGCGGAGCGAAACGCGGCGCGCACCGTCGAGGCGCTCGTGCGCTCGCTCGGGTACGAGCACGTCGAGGTCCGCTTCCGCGACCGTGAGGAGTGAGGTCCCCGATCCTCGGTCCCTGCGCGCGCCGGCTGGACCCGA
>JAEZBP010000892.1 GCA_023427125.1 Pseudomonadota bacterium
CGCCTTGACGAAGTGCGCGTCGCCGACGACCGAGGCCCACGGCGGAGCGGCCCTTCGATGGCGGCGGGCTGGCTGCATGCTCCGCCTCCTCGTCGGCGAGGCCTCCGACCGCGGCGAGGGCCGTCGCGCGCGGGCGTCGGGGCGGTGCTGCCTGCGGTGTGGGCGCCGGCAACGAGCGCCGCGCAGCGCGATGCTGCTTCCAGACCTCGTTGCTCATCGCGCCACGCACGCCGGGGACGAGCTCGAAGATCGCGTGGAGGATCTCTTCTTTGCGGCGCATCCACGAGGCTGCAGTCACGTGGAGCACCTTCCAGTCGCGAAGGCGCAGCACGGCCGGGCGATGGACGTGCTTCTCGAACGCGTCGAGCGGCTGCGTGCCCTCGTCGGTGAGGATGGCGAGCACGAAGCGGGTCGGGTCATCGGGCGCGAGCACCGCGAGCGGGACGCGCAGCTCGGAGGCGCCGACCTCGAGCTCGAAGGGCACCCTCTCTTGCTCGAGCGCGAGCGCGATCTGCGTCACGAGCGGCGTGTAGCCGTCGACCGGCACCTTGCGGTGGCGCTGGTGCGGTGAGAGGCGCGCTTCGCGGACGAGATCGAGGATGCGCTGCGCCTGTGACTGCCGGCCGTGCGACATGTGATGGGTGAACTCGAGGAACTGCTTGAAGAGCTTCGGCCCTTCGTTCCGCGTGCTCGCGACGCTCATCTGCGACGGCTCGAACGAGGAGACGACGTAGCACTCCTGCTTGGCGCGCGAGATCGCGACGTTCAGCCGGCGCTCGCCGCCTCGCTGCCCTAGGGGACCGAAGCGCGCGGGGACGTAGTGCTCACCCGACGGCTGCCCACGCCGGCTGCGCTCCACCGGAGCGTGGCCGAGCGAGAAGACGATCACGTCGCGCTCGTCGCCCTGCACCTGCTCGAGGTTCTTTACGAACGGGCGCTCGTCCAGCGAGGCGTGGGACTCGGCCTCTCCATGGAGCTCGGCGAACACGCGATCGTTCGCCTTCCGCGCATCGAGGGCGTCGAGGACCGCTCGCCTCTGCCGGAGGTTGAACGTGACGATGCCGACGCTCGGGCGCGGTGAGCGCTCGAGCAGCTCGTGCAGCACGTCGACGACCTTCTCCGCCTCGGGTCGGTTCTCGCCGGCGTCGTACTTGCCGTCCGGGACACGCACCCACTTCAGCGCGCTCGGTGCGGCGGGGCCGGCGGTGGCGGGGATCGTGAGCAGCCCGCCGTGGTACATCGCGTGGTTCGAGAAGGCGATCAGCGCCTCGTCGCGGCACCGGTAGTGCCAGCTCAGCCCCGCGTGCGCGACGCGTGTTCGCGCCAGGGTGAGGAGCGACTCGGCGGCGAGCATGTCATCCTCATCGCTCCCGGCACCGAGGCGGAAATAGGCGCTCGGAGGCATCTGCTTCTCGTCGCCCGCGATCACGACGCGCTTGGCGCGCAGCAGCACTGGGAAGCCGGACTCGACAGTGCACTGCGAGGCCTCGTCGAAGACCACGAGATCGAAGCGCGTAGGACATACGAACTGGCGAAAGCGTGCCGGAGCCGGTGGCGGTGGGCAAGGCGATGGGGTCGGACTCGGCCCGTGAACGTTCGCGACGCGGGTGGAGCGAGGCCTCGAGGGGCTGAGCACGCCGAGTCGGGTGATCTCGTGGTGCTCCGGACGGAGCGGTGCATCGCCGCGCTCAGCGCGGAGCTTAGGAGAACGGGAGGTGGAGCTGGGCCGGGGTCAGCTTGGGGCGCGGCGGTGCTCGTGATCGCGCGGGCTGGCCGTGGAGGACGCGCGCGACGTGGTCGGGCTTGAGGGCGATGTCGACGACGCGCATGCGGCCGCCGCAGCCCTCGACCGGACAGACGGAGACCTCGACCGCGAAGACGCGCCGCAGGAGCCAGGACCACGGATGGCGGGAGGGAGGCGGCGGCTCGAGGGTCGCCTCGCTCGCCTCGAACAACGGCAGCTGCGGCTCGGGGCTCGGGGGGCTCGCGTCCGGGGACGATCTCGGCGCGAACGGCCGCGTGAGCGGCGAGGACGCCGTGGTAGCCGATCATGTGGAATCGGGGCGGTGGGACGAGGGCGGCGAGCCTGACGATGAAGTCCAGAGGGTCGAGTAGGACGGCGTGGGTGCCGTCCTTCCACGGCGCCTTGAAGGCGAGCTGGATGGGGCCGTCGGGGTGGAGCGAGAGGCGCTCTTGAGCGAGCGGGGGCCGCGCGAGGTAGCGGCACAGGCGCTCGAGGCGTGCGCGGTCGCGGCCGTCGAAGGCGACCTTCGCATGCACGTTGACCCCACCCACCTCGGCCAGCGGCTCGCTCGGTGAGGGCAGCCGGCGCAGCGGCTGGACGAGCTTGGCGGTCTTCTGTCCGGGGGCGGCGCCGAGCAGTTGCACGTCGCCGGCCGAGGCGGCGTAGCAGGAGGCGAGGACCGGCTGCTCCGACGCCAACTCGTCGGAGGCATCGCTCACGCCGCCGAGCGAGCGGCCGTGACGCTCGAGCACGCGCACGATGCCGGCGTGGGTCCGGGCCGCGACCTCGGCGACCTCCTCGGCGCTCGGCGCCGGGAGTGGATGGCAGACGAGCTGTTCCTGCGCGTCGCGAACGTAGACGCCATCGAGGGCGAGGGTGTGGAAGTGCGGGTTGACGCGCAGGGCGCCGTCGCTGCGCTGGATCACGGTCAGGGCACCGACGAGGGCGTCCTCGACGCTCGAGAGGCCCAGCGTGCGCTCGCCAGCGCAGCGAGCGGCTGAGCGCGGCGATGAAGACGGCGAGCACGTCGGCGCAGAGGGCGCGGTCGAAGGCGAGCATGCAGCGCATCGACCAGGGCAGCGAGCAGACCCACTGGCGGATGGGCACCTCGGGCAGCACCTCGTCGACCAAGTGGGCGGCGATGTCGGACATGCGCCGGCCGAGGCACGAGGGGCAGAAGCCGCGGCGCTTGCATGAGAAGCCGACCACCATCTCGTGCCCACAGCGCGCGCATGCGAGGTGGACCAGGCCGTGCTCGAGCACGCCGCAGCGCAGGTACTCCTCGAAGTCGCGCACCACGAAGCGCGGCAGCCCGCCTTGCTCCTCGGCGCGCTCGAGGAACACCGGCCAGTGCTCGCCCACGAGCCGATAGAGCAACGTCGCCTCCGGCTCGCGGCGCGCATGCCCGTCCGCCCGTGGCGCGCACGACTGCGGCGCCGCGCTCATGCCCCCTGCTCACTCGCCCACACGGCCGGGCGGCCTCAGCACGGCTCACGCCGACCGCGCGCTCGTGTGATCTCGCTGACTTACGCACACGAAACGGCGGGGCTGGCGGCCGATCGGCGGAGAGCCCGCCGGCGTCGACGACTGCGCGCCCACCGTGGACCCCATCGACAGCACGTTCACTACCGGTTTCAGCGGTGCCTTCGGGCCTGACTACGTGAACGTCAGCGGCTCGACCGTGCTCCCCGCCGCCACTCGCGCATGCGAGTGGGAGTGGCCGATGTGATCCTGTGCTCGGCTCCACCGGGGCCCAATGCGGCGGCGAGCCGTCGCGGTGTCTGCGCTCGCGCCTCGATGACGGCACGAGGAGCAGAGCGGCGAGGGCATCCTCGACACCGCTCCCGCGACGGCGCTCCCCGCCGGCATCCGGACGGTGAGCCGCTCCCGCCCCTGGCGCTACGCCCAGGAACTCTCGAGAGCGCGTTCGGTGCCGGTCGCCTTCGTGTCGAGCTCCGCCGGCCCGGGTCTCGCGGTCGGCCTTCCATTAGAAGCGGGCTTCGCGTGAGCCCACGCATCGCCAGCGAGGGATCGCCGAGCTGCGCCCTTGCGCCTTCTCGCTCGTTGTCGCCATCATCGGCGCCCCGTGGACCTCACCGAGACCATCACGACGACCCTCGCGCAAGCGAGCGTCGACGCGCGCACGATCGAGCGGCATCCGCGCTCGACCATCGTGCCGGTAAGCCTGCGACCCGCGAGCGGAGCGGGCGTCTCCGTCGATCGCCGGATCGAGCTCCTCGAACTCATCGGCGAGGGCGGAATGGGCATGGTGCGGCGGGGCACGCAGCACGCGCTCCAGCGCGAGGTCGCGATCAAGGGCCTCAAGCCCGAGCACAAGAACGATCGCGCGGCGTTCAAGCTGGTGCGCGAAGCGCGGGTCACCGGCGGCCTCGAGCATCCGAACATCATCCCGGTCTACGAGATCGCCGAGGAGCCCGACGGGACGCCGCTGATCGTCCTCAAGAAGGTCGAAGGCGTCGACTGGGGATCGGTGATGCACGATCCGGCCACCGTCCGCAAGCGCTTCGGCGCCGACGACCTGCTCGAGTGGAACCTCCGCATCCTGCTGCAGGTGTGCAACGCCGTGAGCTTCGCGCACAGCCGCCGCGTCCTGCATCGCGATCTCAAGCCCGAGAACGTGATGATCGGCGCCTTCGGCGAGGTGTATCTTTTGGACTGGGGCATCGCCGTCGGGCTCGACGGGACGAGCGAACGATTGCCGCTGGCGTCCCAATCGGTCGAGATGGCGGGGACGCCGGTCTACATGGCGCCGGAGATGCTCGGCGGCAAAGTGAGCCGATTGAGCGAGCGGACCGACGTCTACCTGCTCGGCGCCATTCTCTACGAGATCGTCGCCGGACAGCCGCCGCACGCCGCGACCGTGTTCACGGAGATCATCCAATCGATCGTCGAGTCCAAGCCGCCGCTCCCGGCCGACGTCCCGGCCGAGCTGGCGCGGATCCTCCGGCGCGCGCTCGACGCCGATCCGAACGCGCGCTTCGAGCGCGCCGACCAGCTCCGCCTGGCGCTCGAGGCTTTCCTCCGCCACCGCAGCGCCGGCGAGCTCGCCCGGCACGCACAGGAGCGGCTCGCGCTCCTCTTGGAGCGCCTCGACGACCCGGCGCACCTCGACACCGAGGAGATCTATCGGCTCTACGGCGAGTGCCGCTTCGGCCTGCGCCACGCGCTCGAGGTCTGGCCGCAGAACGACGAGATCCGCGCCTCGCTCGAGCTCGCCACCACCAAGATGGTGGAGCTCGAGCTGCGGGCGAACGATCCCCAAGCGGCGCGCGTGCTGCTGCGCGACTTCGACTCGGTGCCGCCCGCGCTCGAGGCGCAGGTGGCCGAAGCCCAAGAACGGAGCACGCGCGAGTACGGTGAGCTGCGGCGGCTGCGCGACGATCTCGATCCCCAGCGCGCCGGGGGCATGAGGCGCGTCCTCTTCGCGGTGGTGTGCGCGATCTGGGTCTTCTGGCCCCTGCTCGTCGAGGTCGCGCACAGCAGCGACCACCGGCTGTTCGGGCCGGAGAGCGCGGCGGTCGTCTCGGTCGTGGTCCTGCTCGCCGTCCTCGGGATCATCGCCCGGCATCGGGAGACCCTCCTCGCCTCGGCGATCAACCGGCGGCTCGGCTTCGCCGTGGTGTTGGCGGGAGCGCTCCACGTCATCTGGCACGTCGCGGCGTCGTGGTCGGAACGCCCGATGATGATCGGCGTCCACGAGCGGCTGATGAGCGCCGCCGCGATCATGGCGATGCTCGCCGCCAGCGTGCACTGGGGCCTGCTCGTCTCGGCGGGCGCCTACCTCGTCGCGTACGCCATCGTGGCGTTCGTCGGCGAAGAGTGGGGCCTCTACGCGACGAGCGCGTCGAATCTGATCGTCTTCGTGAACCTCTTCGCGCTGTGGTCCCGGCGCAGCGCCTCGCGCGGCGGCGCGAGCACGCCGCCGTGATCGATCAGCGCGCGCGGCGCTCGGCGGGCGCGCGGGTCTCGGTCACGCCGGCCTCGGCCGGGGCGAGGTGCTCGGAGAGGAACCACACCTGCATCTCGTGGGTGCGGATGATCTCACCGACGAGCAGATCGTTCGTCCCTTCGTCCCCGATCTCCGAGGCGCGGCGGGCCGCCTCGCGCGTCCGCTCGAGCACGTGCTCGTGCGCCTCGAGCAGGCGCGAGAGCTGGGTCGGCACGTCCTCGCGATCGCGCGGCGGGCGCTCGAGCTTGGTCATCTCCGCGACGTCGTGCGGCATCCCCCAGCCGAGCACCTCGGACGGATCCCCTTGCCCCCGCCCCAGCCGAGCACCTCGGACGGATCCCCTGGCGCGCCACCGCTTCACGCCGGGCACGAGCGACGCGGAGCGCGCCGGCGAAGGCGGCGCGTCGCGCGTCGTCGTGCTCCGCGATCTTCGCCGCGGCGGCCGACCGAAGAAGAGCTCCGACCCACCTGAGTGAGCAAAGACGCGCTCGCGAAGCCGCTGCGTCCTCCCCGACGCGGCGGCTTCGTGCGTCTTCTGGGCGCCAGATCGGGGGCCGACGGCCGCTTCGAAGGCGCCGGACGCGGATCTGCGGTCGCCCGTTCGACGAGCCCGGCCCGCTTCGACGGCGAACGCTCGGCCGCAATGGTCGCGAACGCCTCGCAGGAGTAGCGAACGTCTCGCGCTCGCGGAGCTCGACCTCGACGAGGCGCTCGCGCGATCGGTCCCGCGCCCCTCGAAGCGCTCGTCTTCGTCCCAGCTCGCGTCGACGAAGTCGGCCGCTCTCGGGAGGTCGGTGTGGCGCTCGCTCCACCAGTAGCCGATGGCGATGAGCTTACGCCCCGTGGCGTGATCCGTGGTCCGCGCTGTCATGGGCGATCGATGCCCTCCTGTGATGACTCGGTGACCCGATCGTGTCGCGAAGCGCGTTCGTGCTCGCGAGCCAGCGCGCGGTCCCCGTGCGCGCGCCGCGCGATGGATGCCGCAGTCCGACCAGCAGCAGCTCGTGCCGGCTGCCTCGATGGACGACGACGCGATTGATCCGGTGCGGCGCGTCTCTCGTGATGGGCTCGAAGTCCACGACGCCCTGGCGCTCGCCGTGGAGCTTCGGATGGAACGCTTGCCACGCGTACGGCCAGCAGACGCGACCGAAGACCGCGATGACGTGCGGCATCGCGCCGGCGTCATCGAGGGCGCGCAGCTCCTCGTGCCACTGCTCCACGTGGGGCGCGAAGTCGGCCTCGGTCAGCCCCGCCGCCTGCTTCCCGCGCTCCTCGGGCACGTAGACTTTGACCGCGTTGGTCGCGTAGAGGCAACGGGCGGCGTCGTAGGTCTTCCCTGCGAACATCGTGCTGTCGGTGAGCGCGTCGGCGAGGACCTGCACCTCGCTTGCGAGCCGCTTCTGGTAGCGGTAGCGGCGGGACTCGATCCAGCTGCGGAACCAGTCGGGGCGCGGCGGCCAGTCTCTCGCCGAGACGTAGGCTTTGATCCCCAGCGCGAGCACGCGGAGGTCGTCGGCCCGTGGGTCGGAGTACGCCGCGCCGATGTACGGGAGGATGTGGTGCGGGTACTGCGCATAGATTGTCTCGATGCGCTGGACGAGCGTGGCTTCGGTAGTGCCGCCCTCGGGGGAGGTGTTCGACGCCCACCGTGGCGACGAAGCCGTGATCCAATCGCGGGCTTCGTCACGGTCACGCGTCGCGCGTGTATGGCCGTCCGGCTCCTCGACGACGTGGATCCACGCCTGCTGGTCCTCGCTGCGTGCGCGCAGCGAGATGAGGCGTCCTCCCGCATCGGCCGGGACCGTCAAATCGTCCGGCCAGCGCCAGTCAATCGTCTTCTGGTCCGCTACGACATGCTGCCACTCGAGGGTCCGGTCCGGCCACGAATAGCGCTCGAGAGTCCAGCGGTAGTCTCCTCGGCCCACGCCGGAGTGGCCCTCGCGCTTCTCCACGCGCCAAGAGAAGAGCGCTCGCTCGTCCGGCGACATGCCGAGGGCGACCGCGCTGGGCGGTGCGAAGACCAGCTCTTCGCCGCTGAAGAGCCCGACGTACTCGTGGCCCGGCGTGATGAGCTTGCCCTCTCTGGAGGATGGGCCCTGCGCGATGCGCCGCACCCGAAGTCGCTCGGGGATCCCGCTCGGCTCGCGCCACGGCGGGACCGGCGCGCGGGCGCGATGCTCGGCCACACGAGCGGCGCGCTCGGCGCGCTGGCGAAGCAGGCCCGGCGCCCGCTTCGCTGGGATCGACTCGATGCTCAGCCCGCGCTGCGGATCGAAGCGATGCGTGAAGCGGAAGGGCCAGCGCGCCGGGGACGGAGGGACAGCATCGAAGGCATCGCGTCGGACGACGAAGTTCGGGCTCTCCGCCAACGTGAGCGCGGCGATGATCCAAGCCGACTCCTCCTCCTTGGAGCGGTCGTCGTTACGGACGGCGTTCTGCGCCGCATCCAGCAGCTTGAGCGCTGCGCGTCTGGCGCCTCGGGCAGGATCCTCGCCGAAGGCGGCCTCGTGGGCGTACAGGATGGCGCCCAACGCGGCGCGCTCACACCCGCCGAGATCGTACTGACCTCCGTTGAGCGACTCGGCCGCGGCGTAGTGAGCGTGGCGCGCCTCATCGAGGCTCACGTCTTCACCGAGGGCGCGGAGCCAGCAGAGCTCGAGCACGTGCTCGAAGAGCAGCACGTCGACCTCCTCGACCTCATCGACGACGCTGAGCCCGCGCTCGGCACAGGCCGCGGCGAACGCCGCGCACGCGGGCCCGCTCAGTCGGCCTTCGTCGAGAGCTGCGAGCTTCAGCACGGCGCCAGTCTACCCGACCGCGTTCCACCTGTTGGCGGCGAGCTACCGGCTGCGCCTGCTCCTCGCGTACCGCATGCTTGAGCCCGTGTGCTGGATTCAGGGCGCGGCGAGCGCGGAAGCTCGCGAGCGGACTGCGCTGCTAGGGCGGCTTCAGGAGCGCTTCGATCGAGCGACGGCGAACCACGCGATTCGAGTCGCGCTCGGGGCTTCGTGAGCGGACAGCGAGAGCTGACGTTCTCGATCCGGTTCGGCAGTCCACATGCGAACTGGCTGCCGATCGATGTTCGCCTCGGGGACCACACCGAGCACGTCGAGGCCTCCGGCGCAGTCGTCGAGGATCCCGTGGCCGGCGTGGTACGCCTCGCGCTGCTGGCCGCATCGGATCTCGATGGGACGGCGAGCCTGGGGTGGTGGATCGAGCCCGCGGGCTTCTGGTTGTCAGCGGCGATCTCCGGGTCCACCGCCAGGTTGGAGCTAGCGTTCGCCACCGGCATGCACCCAGGCATGGAGCGCGCTTCGCACCACCGGTATGCCGAACGGATCGTCGCGTCGTCCGAGGTGGACCGCACCGCGCTCGCCGTCACGATATGGCGCGCAGTCCGGGCGAGCGAGTCGGTCCTTCGCTCGCGGCCCATGACTCCGGCGACTGGAGCCACGAGCTCCCGTCACGGGACCTCGCGACGCTGACGCGCACGCTGGTCACGCGAGGTGCCGTGCGGGAGCGCTGAAGGCGGCCTCCGTCAGAACGTCGGGGGGACTCGGGGTGCCGCGCCGCGGGGAGGCGGAGGAGCGTGGTCGTCTGCTCAGAACGCGCGCGTGTCCATTAGCGATGGACATGGTGTCGAGCTGGAGGTGGGCTCCCCTGGTCTGGCGCTCCATCCACCTCCGCGACTCGAGCGGGCTGTTCGTCCGTGTGTGGAGGTGCTGTCCGCGCGCGCTCCTGAGCTGGACGGCCCGATCGCAACCTGGCCGGAGGCGAGGCCGAGGCGACGGAAACGAAAAAGCCCCGGAGAAACCGAGGCTTGCGAAGTGCCCAGAGCCGGAATCGAACCAGCGACACGGGGATTATCAATCCCCTGCTCTACCAACTGAGCTATCTGGGCGCGAGCGCGCGGAAGGTAGCCGGTCGGCTTTGCGTGTCAAGCGCTGGATGAGGAGGCCCGGGGCGCGCGGCGCGGCTCTCGGCGTCGCTCGACGCCGCCGGAGGGTGACGATGCCGAACCTGGCTCCGACCTGGATCGAGCGCGCGCGGGCTCGCCCCTGGGCCTGCCGTCGAGGGTAGACGCGTGGCGCGGGTTCTCCAGCCGCCGCTCGGGCGGCGTGTCATGCTCCGCCGCGATGTCCCGCGAAGAACAGCTCGAGGCTCGGCTCTACCGGCGGATGCGCGCGTCGTGCGAGAAGCACGCGCTGCTCGCGCCGGGCGATCGGATCATGGTGGCGCTCAGCGGCGGTAAGGACAGCTACACGATGCTGCGCTTGCTCGACCGGCTGGTGCCGCGGCTGCCGTTCTCGGTGGAGCTGGTGGCGGTGCACCTCGATCAGGCGCAGCCGGGGTACGACGGGACGTCGCTCGTGAAGTGGCTCGAGGCGCGGGGCGGGCCCTGGGAGGTGCTGCGCGAGGACACGTACTCGATCGTGACGGACAAGCTGGAGGAGGGGGCGACGTACTGCTCGCTCTGCTCGCGCCTCCGGCGCGGGGTGCTCTACAGCGCGGCCGAGCGGCTCGGGTGCACGAAGATCGCGCTCGGGCACCACCGCGACGACGCGCTCGAGACCTTCCTGATGAACCTCTTCTTCAGCGGGAAGCTGCAGGCGATGCCGGCGCGCTATCGCACGAACTGCGATCGCTTCGATGTGATCCGGCCGCTGATCGAGTGCGAGGAGGCGGTGATCGTGGAGTACGCGGCCGAGGTGGGCTTCCCGATCCTCCCCTGCAACCTCTGCGGCTCGCAGGCCGGGCTCAAGCGCAACGCGATGGCCGACATGCTGGCCGATCTGGAGGCGCGCTTCCCCGATGTGCGCAGCGTGATGATGAACGCGCTCTCGAACGTGCGGCCGAGCCACCTGCTCGACGTGGAGCTCGCCGAGCTCTGGGCCACTCGGCCCAAGGAGCTGCGGCCCGATCCGGCGCCGACGACGCGGCCCGCTCACGCGCGCGCGCTGCCGGTGCTCGGCTCGAACGTCGGCGGGCGCTGAGCGCCGCGCACGCTGAGCACCGCGCACCGAACCCCGGAACCACCGTCGCTAGGGCATGGCCCCGGCCGCCCGCTCTCGCGAGCCGGCGACCGGGGCATGCTGGGGAACGATGGGGGATGGGGATGGATGGAGGGACTAGGGAACGGGGGCGGGCACAGCAGCCGGCGTGCCACGCGACCTCCGCGAAAGGTCATCGCCTTCGTCGTGTCAGGGTGTGCCGCGCGCTCACGATCCGTTCACGCCTGGGCGAGCACGGCCGTTCACGCATCGCTAGTCGAAGGGCGCACGGCCGCAGCATCCCTGTTCGTCGTGAGCGCGGTCGAAGGCCCCGGTTGAGGTTCTCGCTCCTCGGCCACTCGGCCGCCAGCGTGCTTCGACTACGCCATCGCCTTCGGCGATGGCTCGCTCAGCACGAACGGTCTTGCCTGCTCTAGGGAAGCCGGACGTCGCGGAGGCGCCAGTACCAGTCGCCCTGATCGACGTCGACGCGCAGCAGGGGGCAGCCCTGATCATCGACGCCGACGAGCTCCAGCACGCGGGCGCGGCGGCCGACGTAGGGGGCCATCTGCTCGACCCAGTTGTCCTCGCCGTCGACCGGGCGGTGACGGCCGATCATGACCTCGGTGCCGACCCTGACGGCGCCATACTGCGCGTTCTCGTCGGTCTGGCCGCACGCCTGCTCGATGCGCGAGTCGGCTTCGACCTGGCTCCAGCCGGTCGGCCGGCCGTGGACGCTGGCCATCCCCCGCGGATAGCTCGCGCCCGCGAGGCGCAGGTCGCGCACGCGCCAGAAGAAGCGCCCCGCGTCGACGTCGACGCGCACTCCCGGGCAGCCGCGATCGTCGAGGCCGGCGAGCTCGACCACACGCGCGCGCCGATCGATGTAGCCGCGCATGGATCGGGTGAAGTTGGTGGCGCCGTCGACCGGGCGATGTTGCCCGAGGACGACCTGGCTGCCGACGCGCAAGGGACCGTAGGC
>JAEZBP010001064.1 GCA_023427125.1 Pseudomonadota bacterium
ACGTGTGCCTCTGTTACGAGGCCAACCGGAGCAACTCCACCTACTTCGTGGCGGAGGCCGAGACCACCGTCGCGCCGTCCGCGCGGCTCGAGGTGAAGCCCGAGGGCATCCTCCAGGACCTGCTCGACGCCATCGGCGTCTGGGCCGCGCTCGCGCTCGGCGCCAGCGCGTTCGATCCGGCGTTCGTGGTCCGCGGAGACGAGGCGACGGCGCGCGCGTTCTTGACCGCGGCGGTGCGGCGCGCGCTCCTCGCGATCGGCGAGGAGGCCACGCTCGAGGTCTCGATCGCACGCGGTCGGGCCCGGCTGAGCAGCCGCGCGACCAGCCGCCGCGCGATCGCCCTCGTGATCGACGTGCTCGCGGCGTGGCACGCGCTGCCCTCGCCGCACCCGCTGCTGAGAGAGCCGGCGGCTACTGCGCGCGCTGGTACGTGAGCCGGAAGCGGATCGGCGTCGGGATGCGCGGGCTCTGCAGCTGCACGTCGAGGAAGAGCGTGCGACCCGAGCCGTCCGGCACGAGCCAGTTGAACTGCGTGCCGTCCATCGCGACGAACTGCTGCTGGATCCCGCCGTCGGTGCGATAGCTCTGCGTCAGCTGCGCGCGCACGCCGCTCCGCGAGTACACGTTCTGCGCCTCCCCCGGCGCGCTGTCGAACGTGCGGTTCTCCGCGCCCTGGAAGGTGAGCGAGATGCGCGCCGGGGTGGCGTTCACGACGATCGTCGCCGGCACCCACGTGGACTCGGCGATGCGCGCGCGGGCGAGGCGCTGGATGTCGGGCGTGAGCGTGGCGAGCGCGGGCTCGATCCACTGCTGCTGCACCGACGCCTGCATGGCCGCCGGATCCCCGGCGAGGCGGTAGGTGCCGTTCAGCGTCGGGCCCTGCGCGGAGCCCGGCAGGGCGACCACGGCGCCGCCGGCCAGGAGGAGAGAGAGAGCGACGAGCGCGCGCGAGAGGAGGCGATTGGTCATCGTCGGGTCCGGAGAGAGTACGGCACCTTCTGCCGCGAGGGTAGACGCCTCGACGCGCCCCAGCCTCTCCGGATTCACGCCACCGGAGCTCCGTCGACTACGGGGTCCAGCGCAGGACGGGCTGGCGGGCCGCGCGGGTCTCGTCGAGGCGGCGGTGGCGCGTCAGGTGAGGCGCCCGCTTGACCGTCTCGGCGCTCTCCGCCGCCTCCTTGCTGATCGCCGCCATGGCCGCGACGAAGCGATCGAGCGTCTCCTTGCTCTCGGTCTCGGTCGGCTCGATCAGCATCGCGCCCTTCACGACCAGCGGGAAGTAAACGGTCGGCGGGTGGAAGCCGAAGTCGATGAGCCGCTTCGCGACGTCCATCGTCGTGACCCCGGTCTCCTTGAGGTGCCGGTCGCTGATGATGACCTCGTGCATGCAGATCGTGTCGTAGGCGACCTTCCAGGTCTCGCCGAGGCACGCCCGCAGGTAGTTCGCGTTGAGCACCGCGAGCTCCGTCGCGCCCTTGAGGCCCTCGGCGCCCATCTCGCGCAGGTAGGTGTACGCGCGGACCATCATCCCGAAGTTGCCGTAGAACGAGCGGAGCCGGCCGATGCTCTGGGGGCGGTCGTACTCGAGCCGGTAGGTGCCGTCCTCGTCCTTCTCCACGGTCGGCGAGGGCGCGAAGGGCGCGAGCGCGCTCTTGTACCCGACCGGCCCGCACCCGGGCCCTCCCCCGCCGTGCGGGGTCGTGAACGTCTTGTGCAGGTTGAACTGCATCACGTCGATCCCGAGGTCGCCCGGGCGCGTGCGGCCCATCAGCGCGTTCAGGTTCGCGCCGTCGCCGTACACCAGCGCGCCCTTGTCGTGCAGCATCCGCGCGATCTGCGGGAGCTCGCGCTCGAAGAGCCCGACGGTGTTCGGGTTCGTGATCATGATCGCCGCGACGTCGTCGGTGACGAGCGGCGCGAGCTGCTCGGCGTGCACGACGCCGTCCTCGCCGGCCGGGAAGGGCACGGCGGTGAGGCCGTTGAGCGCGCACGACGCGGGGTTGGTCCCGTGCGCCGTCTCGGGGATCAGCACCTTCTTCGGAGCGCGGCCCTGCGCCTGGTGCCACGCGCAGATCATCATCAGCCCGGTCAGCTCGCCCTGCGCGCCGGCCGCGGGCTGGAGCGTGACGCGGTCCATCCCGCAGACCTCGGCGAGCCCGCGCTCGAGGCGGTGCATGAGCTCGAGCGCGCCCTGCATCATCCGCTCGGGCGCGTAGGGGTGCAGGTGCGCGAAGCCCGGCAGGCGCGCGGCCCACTCGTTGACCTTCGGGTTGTACTTCATCGTGCACGACCCGAGCGGGTACATGACGCTGTCGATGGAGTAGTTCTGCTGGCTCAGCCGCACGTAGTGCCGGAAGGCCTCGGGCTCCGACACCTCGGGCAGGTGCGGCGCCTCGTCGCGGAACATCGCGCCGAAGAGCGCCTTCGGATCGGCCTCGGGGACGTCCGGCGCGGGGGCCGACGCGCCCGTGCGGCCCGGCGAGCCGCGCTCGAAGATCAGAGCCTCGTCCAACGCGATCCCGGCTGCGGCGCTCAAGGGCATGCAGACATCTCCTCGGAATGCTTGCTGGTCGCGCGGAGGGCGCGCGAACGGCGCGAACCCTAGGAGGTCGCCCCCGAGCGCGCAACCACCGCGCACGACTGCTGTGCGCAAGCGCTGTGCGCGAGCAGCTGTAGTAAGGTGCGCGCCATGCGGAAGGTCGGGACGTCGGTGCTCGGGCTCTCTCTCGTGGCCGGGCTGATCGGGTGTGGCAGCGGGCAGTACGGCTACGCGCGCACGTACGCGCCGTGGGGCGAGGAGGGCAACTACCTCCCGCGCGAGGTGGATCTCTCGTACGAGGACGTGCGCCGCTTCCCCGATCGCCACGCCGGAGATCTCCTCGGCTGGTTCGGGATCGTGACCGAGATCGTCGAGCTCGATCGCCAGAGCGGCGAGGCGCGCCTGCGGCTCGCCCTGCACCCGCACCAGGAGCGGCACCTCTGTGGCGACGAGACGCCGGGCTCGTGTCGCGTCACGGTCTCGCAGCGCAGCGTCGGCCCCTTCACCGCGCTCGTGCGCGTGCGCCCCGAGGACCTCACGCAGGGCACGGGCAGGCTCTGGACCGGATCGCTCGTGAAGGTCTACGGCCACGTGATGGAGAGCGGCACCGAAGAGAGCGGCCCGATCCTCCAGGCCGAGTGGTACCGCCACTGGCCCCACGGCACGTTCGTGACGACGGCCGCCGCCGGCAGCATGCGGAGGTAGCGAGGAGCATCTGCCGCTCCGCGGAGCGGGACTCGCGCCACCCCGGCGCACGCGACGTTCCGCTATGCTGTGCGCTGCGCGTACGGCACGCGCGTTGCCAAGGACTGCGCACCATGCTGCGGATCACCCGGTGGACAGCGCTCCCTCTGATGCTCTCGGGCTGCGTCGGCGTCCTCAGCGCCGAGGGGCCGCGTGACGACGCGGGCACCCAGCCGGGCGAGGACTCGGGCATCCACGTCATGCCGAGCGACGGGGGTGTTCCGCCGCTCGAGGACGCGGGGCCGACCGTGCGCGACGGGGGCCCGCCGCCGATGCCCGACGCGGGCCCGATCGATCCCTGCGCCGGCGTCACGTGCGGCACCGGATCGAGCTGCGTGGCCGGCGACTGCCGCTGCAACCCCGGCTTCGTCGAGATGGGCGGCGCGTGCGTCGCGCTCCCGCCCGGCGATCCCGCGGGGCGCACGCAAGCGGCGGTGTGCGACGCCTGGCGGATGGGCCACGTCGAGAACGCGTCGCCGGCGTGGACCGGAGGCGCGAGCATGTGCGAGGCGGGGGCGATGTCGGCCGACGCGATCGACGACACCCTGCGGCGGGTGAACATGTTCCGCTGGCTCGCGGGGCTCGGCCCGGTCGGGCACGACGCCAGCAGGCACGCGCAGCTGATGGAGTGCGCGCACATGATGAGCGTCAACGGCGCGCTCAGCCACGATCCTCCCTCGAGCTGGACCTGCTACACGAGCGGCGGCGCGAGCGCGGCCGGCCGCTCCAACATCGCGCTCGGCTACTCGACGCCGGGCTCGGCGATCGACGGCTACATGTCGGACCGCGGCACGCCGAGCCTCGGCCATCGGCGGTGGATCTTGAGCGGCCGGCTCGGCAGCGTGGAGATCGGCTTCTCGGCGGCCTCCCGCCCGGGGCAGTGCCTCGGCGTCTTCGACTCGAGCGGCAGCACCGATCGCCCGTGGACCGCCTACCCGAACCAGGGCTTCGCGCCGATCGACACCGCGAGGGACACCTGGTCGTTCCACGTCAATTCGATCGGCCTGAACAGCGGCGCGTCGGTCGCCGTCGAGCGCGTCTCCGACGGCGCCGCGCTCGCGGTCGAGCACTACTACATCGAGGGCTACGGCCCGCCGGTCTCGATCGGCTTCACCCCGAGCGGCTGGAGCCCCGCGGCCGGCGAGACGTACCGCGTGACGATCTCCGGCACGTCGGCCGGCGACGTCACCTACGACGTGACGCTGGTCGCCTGCTGAGCGCGCGCTCGATCACTCTCGTCGGCCGCTCCTCGCTCTTCGCCGCTTCTCGCCGCTCTTCGCCGGGTGGGCCGGGGCCTCGCCTTCGGCTCGGCTCCCGGCTTCGGCCGCTACGTTCGGGCTGCCGCGCATGCTGGCCGGCCGGCGGGGCCCGCTCGACGCGGCGCCACTCCTCCCAAGGCGCTCCGTCGGAAGTCGCCTTCGGCTGCCGCCGGACACCTGTTCACGCGCAGTGTCGGCCTCGGCTTCAGCGTCGGCGTCGGTATCGGTCTCGGCCGTGTCTGTCTCACGCGACGTTGGCACACAGGGCTCCGCACCCAGGCCGACGCCGACGTGGTGCTCACGCCCCAGGCTGAAGCGAACGGCAGGCTCCGCCCCTGCGCGGCATCGGCTAATCTGTCCGAATGCTGCGCTTGCGCGAGTACGACAGTGCGGCTCGCTTCATCGAGGCGCTGCGCCCGTTGTGGGAGCCGCGGGAGTCGGAGCTGAACCTCCTCGTCGGTGTCGCGTCGGGGATGGCTGATGGCGGAGCCAAGATCCGAGGCGGGGCTCTCGAGGACGCGCACGGAGCACCACGGGCGGCGGCACTTCTCGCGGAGAGTGGATTGATCGTCGGCGCGACCGGCGCGGACGACGCTGCGGAGCTGGCGGCGCGCCTCGCCGTCAGCGATCCCTATCGGCGAGCGACGCGCCTGCGCGCGAGCCTCGCCGAGGGAACGGCCTTCATGGACGAGTGGGCGCGCCACACGGGCGGCGCCGCGATGCGCATCGAGCCGCAACACATCTGGGCGCTCCGCGAGGCACCGACCGCGCCCCGCTCGCCGGGCCGGCTTCGTCCCGCGGAATCGACCGACACGGAGCTTCTGGCGAGCTGGTTCTGCGCCTTCGACCGCGAGGCGTTGGCCGAAGCGAGCTCGTCGGTGGACGCCAAGCGGATACGCGTCGCCCGCGGCCTTGCCGCAGGCGAGCTCTTCGTGTGGGAGGTCGATGGCGAGCCCATGAGCACCGCATCGGTGGCGCGCCCCACGCCGAACGGCGTCGCGATCAACCGCGTCTACACACCGCCCGGCAACCGCGGCCGCGGATACGCTTCCGCCTGCGTGGCGGCAGTCTCGGCAATCGCGCTCGCGGGCGGCAAGCAGTTCACCTGCCTCTACACGGACTCGACGAAGCCGGCCGTCGGCGCGCTCTACGAGCGGCTCGGATACAGGGTCGTGACGCAGGCCGCCATCTGGCGGTGGGCTCCTGCCATCTGAACGAAGTCGTCGCCGAGGCGGCTCGATCGCTTCCGCGGTGCGCTCGCGCTTTCGCACGGCCGACGCCGAAGCCGAGACCGCAGCGAAGGCCAGGCAGCCGACCGACGCCGAGACGTACGCCCGACGACGACACCGGTGCCAGAGCCGACGACGACGCCGAAGCCGGCACCGCACATGACCAGTGTCCGGCGGCAGCCGAAGGCGCGCTGCCCGAAGCTTCATGGCGGAGCCGGCGCCGCGTCGAGCGGGCCCGGACGGCCGGCCAGCATCCGCGGCAGCCCTCTCGATGCGGCCGAAGCCGGGAGCCGAGCCGAAGGCGAGGCCCCGCTCACTGCAAGTAAAGAAGAAGCTCAGTCCGGCTGAAAGAGCCGCTCCTGGCTGTTGTCGTCGTCGTAGAACACCTGCGCCCGATCGAACGTGATCGCCCCGAACGCGTTGATCGCGATCGCCAGCACCAGCACCGAGAGCGCGCCCCACCCGAAGCGCCGCCCCGACAGCGCCAGCAGCAGGATCAACGCCGGCATGTAGTCGAGACTGAACCGATACCCGAACTGCACCCAGCCGCTGTTCTGGTAGCAGAGGTCCAGCACCGCCACGAGCGCCGTCGACACGAAGAGCGCCACCATCAGCGCGCTCATCTTCTTCGGCCAGAGCGCAGGCAACAGGTTGGGCGACGTGACCCAGAGCGCCAGCCCGTGCCGGCTGATCCGCACGTAGGGCTCCGCCGCGCTGAACCACGGCACCGACGCGAGCAGCACCGCGAGGTTCTTCCCGAAGTAGTGGTAGTTGAAGAGCCCCCACTTCTCGATCCGAGGTCGCCAGCGGATCACCAGGTACTCGTGCCCGAAGTCGAACGGATCCCCGAAGCGCGCCTCGTTCATCCACATCGCCACCGCGCCGCACGCGACGATCGGCAGAGCGAAGATCGCGCTCGCCCGCAGCACCGGCCGCCAGCGCACCCCGCGCACCCAGACCGCGAGCTTGCGCCACACGCTCGCGTCGTCGCTCGCCGACGCGGCATCGGGGAGGCGCGAGACGCGCATCGCCTCGAACAGGAAGAAGAGCGCGAACGGATACGTGCTCGGCCGCGTCAGGAAGCAGAGCCCGAGCACCAGCCCCGCCCAGAACGGCCGCCGCGCGCCGATCCCGAACAGGAAGAAGAGCACCAAGAGGGCCGACGCCACCACGTGCGCGGCGAACCACACCGAGCCCTGCACGGCGGTCGAGAAGTACACGCTGCCGAACGCGAAGACCGCGACGAGGAAGAGATCCTCGCGCACCCCGCGCTCGCTCACGCCCTCCTCGCGCAGCCTGCGCAAGAGCACGTAGAGCAGCGCGGGCGCCAGCCCGGCGAAGAGCGCCCAGAAGAGCGGATCCGAGAAGTCGCGCCCGAAGAGCACGACCGCCGGCAGGATCACCGCGGCCGGAAAGGGCGGGAACGAGACGTACCAGCGCTGCGACTCGCGCACCCGCGTGAAGGCGTCGCCGCGGCACACGCTCTCGAGCTCGACGTCGTAGCAGGCCCAGTCGTTGTAGCCGGGCGGCCGATCGCCGAGCTGCGCGAGCTGCCCGTTCAGCCAGCTCTCCGCGAGGTGGACGAAGTGGTTGTTCTCCGAGGGCCCGGCGGCGCGAGGCCCGAGCACGAGCGCGTAGACGAGCGCCGTGAGGGCGAAGATCGCGGCGGGGAGCGCGGCCCTCTTGAGACGTTCGTTCACGTGGTCCTCACGAGGGCGCGGAGAATAGCAGCCGGCGAGCAGGCGGCCCGCGTTTGCGATACAACCTGCCCGTCGGCGGCTCAGGCCGCGAGGAGGATCGGATGGGACGGCTGCATCGGGTCGCGCTCTCTTGGATCACGTCGGTGTCGCTCGCGCTCGTGGCCTGCGACGGCCCGAGCACGCCCGACGACGCGGGCACCGATGGTGGCGCACAGCCCCAGGGGATCGCGCTCGAGGGCCTCGACGGCGCGGTCGAGGTGATCGTCGACGACCGCGGCGTGCCGCACATCTACGCGACCACCGTCCACGATCTCATGATGGTCGAGGGCTACCTGATGGCGCGTGATCGCTTCATCCAGATGGAGTTCATCCGCCGCGGCGTCACCGGCCGGCTCGCCGAGGTGCTCGGCTCGCTCAGCCCCGATCTGCTGCAGGACGATCGGGACTCGCGCTTCCTCGGCTTCGCCCGCCAGGGGCGCGAGATCTACGAGTCGCTGCCCGAGAACGACCGCACGCGCCTCGTCGCGGAGGCGTTCGTCGCCGGCATCAACGCGTACATCGATCTCGTGATCTCGGATCCCGAGTACCAGCCCCCGCCCGGCCTCGAGGCGTTCAACGCGATCCGCGTGAGCCCCGCCTTCGGCCACTGGGAGCCCGCCGATATCTTCGCGCTCGCGCGCTACCAGTCCTGGAACCTGAGCTACGACGCCGGCGCCGACGTCAACCGCATGCGCGCGCTCGCCGGCGTCGCCGCGGCCTTCCCGCCGCCCGCCACGCCGCCCACCGACGAGACCGCGCTCGAGGCGCGCGCCGGCCTCTACGCCGACTTCTTCTCGGAGCGCCAGGCCCGCCGCGTCTACACCCGCGACGGCTTCAACGACGCGACGCCGAGTGTGTTCTTGCCCGACACCCGGCGGCCGCTCCCGCGCTCGTCCCGCCTGCCCGCCCTCCGAGCGCTCGACGGCGCCGAGCGCTACTTCGCGCGCATCGACGAGAGCCCGCTCCTGCGGCGTGATCCGCACATCGGCTCGAACAGCTGGGTCGTGCACGGCGACCTCACCGCGAGCGGCAACCCGATCCTCTCGAACGATCCGCACCTCTCGCTGATCAGCCCCAGCGTCTGGTGGTACGTGCACCTCAACACCGAGCGGATGGGCGGCGAGGACGCGATCGACGCGGAGGGCGTCGCGTTCGCGGGCCTGCCCGGCGTCGTCCTCGGCTTCAACCGCGACCTCGCGTGGAGCGCGACGACGACCGGCTACGACGTGACCGACGTTTACGACGAGACCGTCACGTTCCGCGACGGGACCGGCGACGAGCCCGAGTGCGTGCCGGTCTCGGTGCGCTTCAACGGCGCCGACGTCGACGTCACCACGATCACCGAGCCGATCACGGTCGGCGACGGCACGACCGAGGACTACGTCATCTACGTGGTGCCCCACCACGGCCCGCTGATCCCCGACAGCTTCGTCTGCCCGGAGACCGGCAGCAGCGTGGGCAGCGCGCTCTCGGTCCGCTACACCGGCCACGTCCCGTCGAACGAGCTCGCGTTCTTCACCGACCTCTTGACCGCCTCCGACGTCGACGAGGCGCTCGCCGCGCACCGCGCGTTCCGCGTGGGCGCGCAGAACATCAGCTTCGTCAGCCGTGACGGAGAGATCGCGTGGTCGACCGAGTCGCGCATCCCCGTGCGCCAGGCGGCGGCGTGCAGCTTCGCGATCGACGATCGCGGCGTCGTCAGCGGCGTCTCGCCGCTCTTCGTGCTGCCCGGCGAGGGCGGCCACGAGTGGCAGGGCGATCTCGAGCCTCAGCAGATCCCGCAGGATCGCAACCCCGAGCGCGGCTACATCGCGACGGCCAACCAGGACAACGTCGGCGTCACCGACGACGGCAACCCCTGCAACGACGCGCACTACATCGGCGGCGACTTCGCGGTGGGCTACCGCCAGCACCGCACCGTCCCGCGCCGCGCCGCGCGCGCCGCCGACGGCGACATCACGGCCGACGACATGATCGCGCTCCAGGGCGAGACCCAGAGCTCGCTCGGCGACGGGCTGCGCGGGCCCTTCGTGGCCTCGCTCGATCGCGCCCTCGGCGACACGCCCGCGCCGGGCAGCGCGCTCGAGACGGCGCTCACCGAGGCGGGCGCCGACCGCCGCGCCGATCTGATGGCGGTCCGCGATCGGCTGATGGCCTGGACGCTGGCGACCCCGCACGGCGTCGGCGCGAGCGATCAAGGCGAGATCAGAGACAGCGTGGCCACGACGATCTTCAACGTGACCATCACGCGGCTGACGCGGCTCGCGTTCGACGACGAGGCCAACGCGATCGGCCGGGGCCCGGGCGACAACCGGCTCGCGCGGCTGCTCGAGTGGTCGATGGCCGACGCCGCCGCTCAGCAGGCGATGCCGCTCTACACCTACCGCGACGACTACCTCGGCATCACGGGCTACGCCGACACGGTGCTCTGGGACGACATCACCACCGAGGACGTGGTCGAGACGCGCGACGAGCGCCTGGTGCGGGCGGTCCTCCGAGCGGTCGCGTGGCTCGAGACGACCCTCGGCGCCGACTGGGACGAGTGGCGCTGGGGCCGCCTGCACGCGGTGCGCTTCGGGCAGATCGTGCCGCCGATCGCCGATCCGGGGATCGTGTCGATCCCGCCGGTCGGCTCCACCGAGTTTCCGCTCGGCTTCCCGCGCCACGGCGACTTCGGCGCGGTCGACGTCGGCAACTTCAGCCTGACCAACGGCGAGCGCTTCACCCACGGCAGCGGCGCCTCGCAGCGCCTGGTGGTCGAGATGACCCCCCAGGGACCGCGCGCGTTCAACGCGCTGCCCGGCGGCCAGCGCGAGGACACGACGAGCCCCCACCACGCCGACGAGGCGGAGCTCTGGCGCCGCAATCAGCAGCCTCCGCTGCGCTTCGAGCGCGCCGACGTGGAGGCCAACGCCGCAGAGCGCCTCACGTTCGTCGCCCCGCCCTAACGGCCA
>JAEZBP010001104.1 GCA_023427125.1 Pseudomonadota bacterium
ACCCAGCGCTTCGCCGAGGGGGACCTCTCGGTCCGCGTGACGCCCGAGCTCTCGCGCGCCGACGCGGAGATCGCCGCGCTCGGAGCCGACTTCGACCGCATGGCCGCGCGGGTCGAGGAGCTCGTGCTCGCGCAGCGGCGCCTCCTCACCGACGTCTCGCACGAGCTCAACTCACCGCTCGCGCGGCTGCGGGTGGCGCTCGAGCGCGCGCGGCAGCGAGCCGGCGAGGGCGCGGCCGGCCCTCTCGATCGGATCGAGCGCGAGGCCGAGCGCCTGAGCGCGCTCATCGGCGAGATCCTCACCGTCACGCGCCTCGAGCAAGGCGAGAGCACGCCGATGGAGGCGCTCGATCTGGGCGCCCTCGTCGGCGAGGTCGCGCGCGACGCCGACTTCGAGGCGAAGGGCAAGGGCCGCGCGGTGGTGGCGCAGACCGAGGCGGTCTCGGTGAGGGGCGACGAGGAGATCTTACGGCGCGCCGTCGAGAACATCGTGCGCAACGCGATCCGCTTCGCGCCCGAGGGCAGCGAGGTCGGGATCACGATGGGCCGCGAGGGCGAGCAGGTGATCGTGCGGGTGCGCGATCACGGGCCCGGCGTCCCCGAGGAGGCGCTCGAGGACATCTTCGTCCCGCTCTATCGCGTCGAGCGCGATCGCGACCGGAAGACCGGCGGCACCGGCCTCGGGCTCGCGATCGCCGATCGCGCGGTGAAGCTGCACGGAGGCGCGATCGAGGCGCAGAACGCCGACGACGGCGGCCTCCTCGTCACCGTGCGCCTCCCGCTCGGCGCCCCTCGAGGAACGCCGAGCGGAGCGGTCTCCGGCCCACCGGACACCGGGGATGGGAAGCGCCGACTGGACGGAAGCGCCGCGTAGCTCGGCCGCGCGCGCGAAGGCGCGCGCCAGCCAACAGAGCATCACTCCATGCCGATCGCGAGCTTGGGCGTGGTCTCGAGCTGCGGGGGCTCTGCTCGATCGCGCTCGGCGCGGCGCCACGCGGCGTGGCGCGCGTCCCAGAGCCCCGCCAGGGGCGTCGCGCACTCGGCGCAGCGGCCCTGATCGAACGTCTTGCCGGTCATCCGGTAGTCGGTCCGGCGGACCGCGACGGCGTGGCACTCGGGGCAGCGGGTGTGCGCGAGCGCGGAGGCCGCCGTGACGTTGCCGACGTAGACGTGGCGCAGCCCGCGGATGTACGCGCTGCCCGCCACCGAGAGGAGGAAGTCGGTCGACGGAGGCGGCGCCTCGTGACGGTAGCGAGGCTGCGCCGCGTTGAGGTGCCAGGGCAGATCCGGATCGAGCTGCGCGAGCGCCGAGGCGAGCTCGCGCAGGCCGGCCGCGTCATCGTTCAGGCCGGGCACCACCAGGGTGACGACCTCGACCCAGAAGCCCATCGCGCGGGCGCGCGCCAGCGTCTCGAGCACCGGCGCGATGCGGCCGCCGAGCGAGCGATAGCCCTTGTCGTCGAGCGCCTTGAGATCGATGCGCACGACGTCGGTCACCGGGCGCACCAGCTCGAGCGCCTCGGGGGTGGAGTTGCCGTCGGTGATCAGCGCGGTGGTGAGGCCGCGCTCGTGGGCCGCACCGAAGATCGCGCGCACCCACTCGGCCGCGAGCAGCGGCTCGTTGTACGCGGCGCAGACGACCTCCGCGCCGGCCGCGACCGCCTCCGCGATGAGCGCGTCGGGCGTCATCTCGATCGGGCTCTCGGTCGTCTCCTCGCGGAGCGCCTGCGAGAGATACCAGTTGTGGCAGTAGGGGCAGCGCAGATCGCAGCCGTACATGCCGAACGTGAGCGCCATCGCCCCCGGGTGGACGTGGAAGATCGTGTTCGTCTCGACCGGGCGCACGTAGCGCCGTGAGACGTAGCCCCAAGGGGCGTAGAGCGCGCCGTCTCGGTTGAAGCGCACGCCGCAGAGGCCGTGTTGGCCGGGCTTGAGCTTGCACCGGTGGGCGCACGCGAGGCAGCGAATTGCGTCTCCCGCGGCCGGCTCGCCGAGCTCGGCGCGAGCGGATCGTGCGTCCAGCTCGGAGCTGAGACGATCGACCGCCAGCGGGAGCGCTCTACGGGCAGCGCTCATGCACGGGCCGCTAGGCGCGGCCCCGTGCGCCCCAATGCGCCTCGCAGGCTCATGCTTGCCCACGCGCCAATGAAGCATCGGCGCCGCACCCTCGTCGGAGCCGCCGTGAGCCAGCTGCCCTGAGACCCGAGAGCGCCATGGGCTCCCCCATGACGCTCGATCTCTGGTACGGAGTACGGGTACGCACCTCGCGGACCGCGCCGCGCGCGGAGCGAGAGAGAAAGGAACGATCATGAACGCACATCGTCACCTCCCCTGGGCGCTCGTCGCCATCGCGATGGTGCTGAGCGGCTGCACGGTCCGAGCCGCCAGTCGTGTGCGCTACGGAACGAGCGCCACCGTCACCGTCTCGGCTGGCGTGCCGCAGCAGGTCATCGTCGCTCGCCCTCCCCCGGCGCTGCAGGCGGAGGCCGTGATCTCGGCCCAGCCGTCGCCCGACGCCGTGTGGCGCCCCGGCCACTACGAGTGGAGCGGGCGCTGGGTCTGGGTGCCCGGCGGCTGGGAGCGCAACCGCGCCGGCTACGTCTGGGTGGCGCCGGTCGCGCACCAGCAGGGTGGCCAGCTCGTCTACCACCCCGGCTACTGGTCGCCGGCCAACACCCCGCCGCCGGCGGTCTACGCGCGGCCCGGCGTCGCCGTGTCGGTCGTGCGCGGCGAGCGGTCAGCG
>JAEZBP010001151.1 GCA_023427125.1 Pseudomonadota bacterium
ACGGCTCCACGCGCTGCGCGCGCCGCCCGAGCAGTGGGCAGCGCGGATCGTGATCGGTGTCGTGGCCTCGGCGCTGCTCGCGACGCTGATCGGGTACGCCACCGCGCACGCGTTCTTGTGCGACGACGCGTACATCTCGTTCCGGTATGCGCGGAACATGGTGGAGGGCCACGGCCTGGTCTTCAACCGTGGCGAGTACGTCGAGGGATACACCAACTTCCTGTGGGTGCTCGAGCTGGCGCTCATCTGGGTAGTCAGCGGCGTGCCGCCGGAGGTGAGCGCCTACGGGCTCACGGCGCTCTACACCGCGGGGACCGTGGTGGTGACGCTGCGCCTCGCCGCGACCACCCCCTTCGAGGCGCGGCGCTGGACCGCGATCCTGATCACCCTCGGTCTGCTCGCCATCAACCGAAGCTTCGCGGTCTGGTCGACGAGCGGCCTCGAGACGCGACAGCTCACCTTCTTCCTCGTGCTCACCGTCCTGCTGCTCCGGCGTGGGTTTCGCGGCGCGGTGGCCGCTCAGGCGGAGGGGGCGACAGCCGCTCCACGCCCGCGCGAAGGATGGCGCTACGTCCCCGCCTCCTTGGCGCTGGCGGCGTGCGAGCTGACGCGCCCCGAAGGCGTGCTCTTCTTCCTCTGTGCCGGCGCGTGGCTCGTCCTCGAGATGCGCCGTCGATCCATGTGGCGCTGGCGCGAGCTGGTGGGCTTCGTCGCGCCCTTCGCCGCGGTCGTGCTGGCACACGAAGCGTTTCGACTCGGGTACTACGGCGACCTCCTGCCAAACACCTTCTACGCCAAGAGCGGTCGGCCCTGGCTCGAAGGTGGGATCGCGTACTTCACCGTGGCCTCCCTCGAGAACGGGCTGCCGGTGCTCCTGCCGATCGCGGCGGCCGGTCACTTCGCGCGCCGCATCTTGCGCGACGACGGCGTCCACGGGCTCTCGCTGTGGTTCATGGCGCCTTACGCGCTCTACACGATGCAGCGCGGCGGCGACCACTTCGAGTTCCGCACGCTCGACGCTTGGTGGCCGCTGCTCGCCGTCGCCGCGGCCGACGGAGTCTTGGCGGTCGCGCGCGGGGTCGAGCGCTGGGTGCACCGGCGTGAGGCGCGGCTCGCCGACGCTGCGCGGGTCAGCGTCTCGACCCTCCTCGTCGCCATCCTCATCGCCTACACGGGCCTCGTTCCATTCGCGCACTTCGTCTCGACCTACGAGCTGCGCGGGCGCGACGCCACCTACCGGCTGGCCGTGGAGCTCTCGGAGGACGAGCTGCCGATCGTGCGCGCGCTTCCCTTCGTCGAGGACGCAGCGCCGGCCTACGACGCGGCCATCCGTTACTCGGCGCGCCACCTGATCGGGACGCGCTGGGCCGAGCATCGCGAGTTCTGGCGATTGCTGGAGGAGGAGCAGTACGGGCCGTATCGCCCGTACACCGGCGAGCTCTTCCCCGACGACGCCGTGATGGCGCAGGGCACCGTCGGCGTCGCGCCGTACAGCCTCGGCAACCTCCGCGTCATCGACACCCTCGGGCTGACCGATCGAACGGTCGCGCGCCACCCGGTCGCGCGCACGAATCACGAGCGTGTGCTCGCGCATGACCGCGGCCCCCCGCCGGGCTACCTCGCGCGACGCGGCGTCAACATTCAAGTCGAGCCGGCGGCGCGCACGCTCGAGGAGGCGCTGGCGCGCGCGCCCTTCGTGCTGCGGCTCGCCGACTCGGTGTGGATGCCCTTCAGCTCGTCGCACCGAGACTGGGTCACGGCCTCCTTCGGGGACCGGCTCTACTCGCTCACGCTCCACCCGCGCGCCGAGCAGAACGCGCTCGTCTGGGACGGACGCGCGCTGCGCGGTGTGCGCGCGCTCGGCACCTTCGATGATGGCCTCGACGGTTGGACTGTCGCGGGTGAGCTCCAACCCCAGCCCGCGCGAGGCGCGCAGGGCCGCCAGACGCCCATCAGCGGAGCGGTGGGCGCGGGCCTGCTGAACACCCACGGCGCCGCTGGCGGTGACCGAGCGACCGGGACGGTGACGTCGCCTCCCTTCACGCCGGCCACGGGCGATCATCTCGTCTTCTTGGTCGGCGGTGGGGGCGGCTCGGAGGTCGGCGTCGAGCTGCGCGTCGGCCGCAGGAGCGTACGCACGTGGCGCGGCCGCTCGAGCGAGGCGCTCTCGACGGTCGTCGTCGACCTCACGCCATGGGCGGCGCAAGAGTGCCGGCTCGTCGTGTTCGATCGCGCGCGCGGACCGTGGGGCCACGTCCTGGCCGCCCACTTCATCCTCGCGCGCTGAGTTTGCTGGGCGCGCGCTTCGCGAGCGCGCGGGCCGAGCTACGCGGAACTGACCCGCTGGCGCTTCCAATCCCCGGGGTCCAGTGAGCCGGAACCGCTCGCTCGGCGTTGCCCGAGCGCCGTGATTTTGCGACAGCCCTTGTTTGAGCTGGCTGGCGCGAGCAGCGGCGCGGATCGACGGTCGTGTTCGACGGAACGTCGGGTCCGCGGCCGCGCCTCGCGTCGAACGGAGCGCGACTACGCGAGCTCCCAGTCGCCGCGCTCGTACTCACGCAGCGACCAGCGCTGGCCGGTGACGTGGGCGGTCACGGTCGCGTCCTGGCAGCGCACGGTGCGCCGCTTGTCACCTCGCATCCCGCTGCCCGCCTGCTCGCGCCGGGCGCGCTCGCGCTCGGTCCGGCGTCCCTCGCGCTCGCGCTCGAGCAGGCGCGCGCGCAGGACCGCGAGCGCCGACGCGCGGTTCTGGAGCTGCGAGCGCTCGCTCTCGCAGCGCACCATCAGCCCGGTGGGCACGTGCTTGATCTGCACTGCGCTCTCGGTGCGCTGGAGGTGCTGCCCACCGTTGCCCGACGCGCGGCACGTCGAGATGACGAGATCGCGCGGGTCGAGCTCGAGCTCGAGCGGCGTCGGCTCCGGCAACACGACCACGGTCACGGTGCTGGTGTGGACGCGCCCGCGCTTCTCGTTGGGAGGGACGCGCTGCCAGCGATGGCCACCCCCCTCGCGAGCGAAGCAGCGGTCGGCCTCGCGCCCCGTGACGCGCAGCACGGCAAAGCCTGCGCCTCGATACACGAGCTCGGCGTCAAAGCTCCCTCCGCGCGGCGACCCGCAGGTAGATCTGCAGCTGCTCTTCAACCAATGCTCTCGCGTCCGCGCCACCCTCGGCAGCGCGGATCTCCACGATCAACGACGACATGTTGCTCTCCTCTGGCTCACGACTCGAACGCGCACGATCCCGATTGGCTCGATCCTCACGGATCGAGCGGCGGTTCAGGGAAACGCGCGGCTGAGGAGCGACATGACGGCGGAAGAGTGACGCGGGAGACGAGGGCGCGCAAGCGTCACTCGCGTGGGGCGGGCGCCGGCGCGGCCTTCACCACCCGCCAGAGCGCCTCGACGAAGAAGCGGCGCTCATCCTCGAAGCGCGCCTCGATGGCGAAGCCGGTGTCCGAGGCGAGCGTGTCGACGTCGGTGCGCAGGTACTTGTAGCTGTACTCGGTGTGGAGCGGCTCCCACGCGTCGAACGCGAAGCTCTGCTCGAGCGCGTCGATGCGCACCACCTGCGGCTCGAGGCTGACGAGGTAGCTCTCCATGGCGCCGCTGAAGACGTTGTAGGTGCCGTAGTGCCGGAAGGCGTCGAGGTCGAAGCTCGCGCCGAGCTCGCGGTTCATCCTCCGGAGGAGGTTGATGTTGAAGGCCGCGGTGACGCCCTCCGCGTCATTGTAGGCCGCGAGCAAGACCTCGATGTCCTTCTTGAGATCGAAGCCGATCATCGCGTAGTCGCCGTCGCGCAGGACGCTCCACAGCCGCCTCAGAAAAGCGCGCGCCTGCAACATCGAGAAGTTGCCGATGTTCGAGCCGAGAAAGAGCACGAGGTTGTGCCGGTCGCCGTGCTCGCGGCCGAGGTAGTGAACGCCGTCGGCGTACTCGGACACCAGCCCCTCGACGCGCACGTCCGGCATCCGCTGTCGGATCGTCCCGACGAGCTGCCGCATCGCGCCCTCGGAGATGTCGATCGGCACGAACGTGAAGTCGGCGCCGAGCGCGCGCAGGCGCTCGAGCACGATCAGCGTCTTCTTGCCGTCCCCGGCGCCGAGGTCGACCAGGTTGAAGGGCCCTCGCGCCGCGAGCGGGGCCACCAGCTCCGCCGCGCGCTCGGTCAGGATCTCCGCCTCGCAGTCGGTGAGGTAGTACTCCGGCAGCGCCATGATGCGCTGGAAGTAGCGGCTCCCCGCGTCGTCGTAGAAGTACTTCGACGGCAGCCGCTTGGGCCGCTCGGAGAGGCCGACGAGGACGTCGTACGCGAAGTCACGGATGGGATCGTGCAGCTCCTGCACGATCTGAGGCCCGAGGACACGGTATCCGGCGCTCATGGTGGTGGCTCCCCTAGCTCCGGCGGCCTGCGCCACACAACCCGCCCCTCGCGACCGTGCACGATCGCGGCGCCGGCGTCGACCTCCCCGGCCGAGGTCTACGCACGTGATTGACACGCGGTGCGGCGCTCTTAGACTCCCGCCCCATGTCCTACCCCGAGTTCCTGATCGACAAGCGCGTGCTCCAGCGAAACATCGGCAAGGGCGTCGTCGACGCGAAGGAGTACGAGAAGGGCCTCGCCAAGCTCCCGGACGTGCAGTCGAACGCCGAGCCGGCCAGCCCCTTCCGCGGCGAGAGCTCGGGCGAAGACGACTCCGAGGACTGAGCGCGCATGGCAGACGAGACGAAGGCGACGGGCGACGCAGTGATTTCTCCGGCAGGGATCCCTCCGATCGACTTCAACACCTTCGTCCTCTCGATGAGCACCGCGTGCATGGCGCACCTCGGCGAGGTCGCCGCGCCCGACGGACACAGTCTCGATCTCGCGATGGCGCGTCAGACCATCGAGATCCTCGAGATGCTCGAGCAGAAGACGCGCGGAAACCTCACGGGCGAGGAGGAGCGGATCCTCTCGCAGGTCCTCGTCGACCTCCACGACGCCTACGATCGGAAGAACGTCCCGGCACGCGGAGGACCGCGCGACGAGGCGGGCTGATGCTCCGCCACTCCCTGACGCGGGCGCGATGAGCAAGCTGACCCTCCGCCTCGAGGCCTACGAGAACGACGCGCGCCAGCTGATCAGCGTCGCGCAGGGGCTCGCCGACGAGCGCGGCAACAGCGACGTCGAGCCGCTGCACCTGCTCTATCGACTGGTGGAAGGGACCGAGACGGTCCAGGAGGCGATCCGTCGCGCCGGGGTCGATCCCGCCGACGTGCTCGTCGAGGCCGAGGCCGAGGTCCGCAAGCTCCCGAGGGGCAAGGGATCGGTCTCGTACCTCTCGCCGCGGATGCTCGATCTCCTCGGCCGCGCCGAGGGCGAGGCCACCCGCGATCGGGTGAAGGTCTCCGTGTCGCACCTGCTCCAGGCGGCCGCGCAAGAGACCGACGGCCCGGTTCGCCGGGTGATGCGCGAGGTCGGGCTGAGCGCGCCGCTCCTGCGTGGCGCGGCCGCCGGCGCCTCGTTCTCTGCGCGAGGATCCTCGAAGAGCTCCCGCGGCCCCGAGGGCGATCCGCTCGAGCTCTACGGCCGGGACCTCACCCGGCTCGCGGCGGCGGGCAAGTTCGACCCGGTCGTCGGCCGCGACGCCGAGCTGCGGCGCATCCTGCAGGTGCTCGCGCGCCGCCACGAGAACAACCCGCTCCTCGTCGGGGAGCCCGGCGTCGGTCGCACCTCGATCGTGCGCGCGCTCGCGATGCGCATGGCCAAGGGCGACGTCCCGAAGATGCTGCAGGAGCGGCGCCTCGTGGCGGTGGAGATGGGCGCGATGCTCGCGGGCGGCCGGCTGCGCGGCCAGGTCGAGGAGCGCATGCGCGCGCTCCTCGACGCGGTGCGCGACTCGGGGGGCGAGGTGATCCTCGCGCTCCCCGATCTGAGCTCGCTGATCGACGATCGCGGCCCGAGCGGCGCGGCCGAGCTCTTCGGCGTGGCGCTCGCGCGCGGCGAGGTCCGCGCGATCGCGGTGGCGACTCCGGACGGCATGCGCAAGGCCTTCGACGAGAACGCGACGCTCTCACGCCGCTTCGTCCCGATCCCGGTCGAGGCGCCGACGATCGAGGAGGCCATCGCGGTCCTGCGCGGCGTCGTGGATCGCTACGAGATCGATCACGGCGTGCGCATCACCGACCCGGCGCTGGTCGCCGCGGTGCGCTTCGCCCGGCGCTACGTGCCCGGCGTGCGGCTCCCGAAGAGCGCGGTCGATCTGATCGACGAGGCCGCCGCGCGGGTGCGCGTCGAGATGGAGAGCGTGCCCGCCGAGCTCGACGCCCTCGAGCGGCGCATCGAGCGGCTCATGCTCGAGAGCAAGAGCCTCGAGGACGACCGCGACGCCGACTCGATCGACGCCCGCGCTCGCATCGAGGCCGAGCTCCAGGAGCTCGGGCCCAAGGTCGAGGTGATGCGGGCGCGCTGGAGCGGCGCGCTCTCGCTCTCGGGCGACGTGCGCACCCTGAAGGAGGAGCTCGCCGCGGCGCAGCGCGAGTACGAGCAGGCGCGCGGCGCCGAGGATCACGGGCGCGCCGGCGAGCTGCGCTTCGGCACCATCCCGCTCATCGAGAAGAAGCTCGCGGACGCCGAGGCGAAGGCCGGCGACGCGCCGCCGGGCGACGCGGCGATGGTGCGCGACAAGGTCGTCGAGGCGGACGTCGCCGACGTGGTCGCGGCGTGGACCGGCGTGCCGGTGTCGCGGATGCTCGAGGGCGAGGCGGAGAAGCTCCTCAAGATGGAGGAGCGGCTGACCGAGCGCGTCGTCGGTCAGGACGCGGCGGTGCGCGCGGTCAGCAAGGCCGTTCGCCGCGGTCGCGTGGGGCTGCGCGACCCTCGCCGTCCGATCGGATCGTTCCTCTTCCTCGGGCCGACCGGCGTCGGCAAGACCGAGCTGGCCAAGGCGCTCGCCGAGTTCCTCTTCGACGACGAGCACTCGCTCACCCGCCTCGACATGAGCGAGTTCATGGAGAAGCACATGGTGGCGCGCCTGCTCGGCTCGCCGCCCGGCTATGTCGACAGCGACGAGGGCGGCTTCCTCACCGAGGCGGTGCGCAGCCGGCCCTACAGCGTCGTCCTCTTCGACGAGATGGAGAAGGCGCACCCCGACGTCTTCAACATCATGCTGCAGGTGCTCGACGACGGCCGCCTGACCGACTCGCGCGGCCGCGTCGCCCACTTCTCGGATACGGTCATCATCATGACCTCCAACGTCGGCAGCCACCTCATCCTCGACCACAAGGGCTCGAACGAGGAGCTGCGCGAGAAGATCCAGGGCCAGCTCCACAAGCACTTCCGCCCGGAGTTCCTGAACCGGATCGACGACGTCGTGATCTTCGATCCGCTCAGCCGCGCAGACCTGCGCGGCATCGTCGAGATCCAGCTGCGCGGGCTCGCGAAGCTGCTCTCGGACAAGCGCGTCGAGATGAGCGTCAGCGATCTGGCCAAGGACCAGCTGGTCGACCTCGGCTACGAGCCGGCGTTCGGCGCGCGCCCCCTCAAGCGCGTGATCCTCAAGCACCTGCAGGACCCTCTCGCCGAGGCGATCTTGCGCGGCGGCTACGGCAGCGGCGACCGGGTCGTCGTCGACGCCACGGGCCACGAGTTCACCTTCGAGCGCGACGCCGAGCGCTGAGCCCCACGCTGCGCAGCATTCGGACATCGCCGTTGACCGGCCCCGAAGGCATCCTCATACTGGACTTGCGATGTCGAACGAGGGCGAGCGACAGAAGTCCCTGAAGGAGCGGCTCGAGGATTTCGTACAGGACATCCTCGACACGCTCGGCAGCCTGGTCGCTCCCGAGCCCGAGCTCGTGCCGATCCCGGTCCGCGGGCGCCCTCGGCCTTACCGGCGCTAGCCAACCGTGACCCATCCCTCGGTGATGCCGCCGGCCGGTCGTGCGCTCGAAGCGGCGGAGGGCGCGGCGCTGCTCGCCGATCTCGAGGAGATGGTCGTCACGAGCCACCTCTTCAAGTCGCTCGACCCCGAGGGCCGCGTGAGGCTCATCGAGAGTGGGTACGTCCTCGCGTTCGAGCCGGGCGAGACGATCATCCGGCAGGGCGACGAGGGCTCGGCGATGTACCTGGTCCTGCAAGGCAAGGTGCGCGTCGAGACGGCCGGCGTGCGCGGCGCCGTGCAGCTCGCGGAGCTCGGCCGCGGCGCGTGCCTCGGCGAGGTGAGCGTGCTTACCGGCAGCGCTCGGACCGCCAGCGTCGTCGCGATCACCCCGGTGCAGCTCGTCGCGTTCGAGAGCCACCGCATCGACCGCGTGATCGACGCCTACCCTCGGGTGCGCAAGCTGCTGGAAGCGATGGTCGAGGGCCGCGCGCGCGACACGGTCGAGAAGATCATCGGCTCATAGCCCGTCAGCGCCCCGAGAATTCGAGATGAGCACGGCGGCGGCGTAGGCTCCGCCGGTGCACATCCATCTGATCGGGGTCTGTGGAACGGGGATGGGCTCGCTCGCCGGGCTGCTCAAGGCCGCCGGGCATCGGGTGACGGGCAGCGATCGCGCGTTCTATCCGCCGATGGGCCCTGCGCTCGCGCGCTGGGGCGTCGAGACACGCGAGGGCTACGACCCGGCGAACCTCGATCCGCCCCCCGACCTCGTCGTGATCGGCAACGCCTGCCGGCCTGATCACGTCGAGGCGCGCGCGGCGATCGACCGCGGCCTGCGCTACGCGTCGTTCCCCTCGACGCTCGCCGAGCTCTTCCTCTCGAAGCGCCGCTCGCTCGTGGTCGCCGGCACCCACGGCAAGACCACGACGAGCACCCTCCTCGCGTTCCTGCTCGATCGCGCGGGCCTCGATCCGGGCATGCTGATCGGCGGCATCCCGCGCGACTTCGAGGAGAGCTTCCGCCTCGGCCACGAGGGTGGCCCCTTCGTCGTCGAAGGCGACGAGTACGACAGCGCGTTCTTCGAGAAGAGCCCGAAGCTCTGGCAGTACGGCGCCGAGAGCGCGATCCTCACCTCGGTCGAGCACGACCACATCGACATCTACCCCGACGAGGCGAGCTATCGCGCCGCGTTCGAGGGCTTCGTCGATCGCATGCCGGAGGACGGAGTGCTCGTGGCGTGGGCCGGCAGCCCCGCGGTCCGCGAGCTCGCCGCGCGCGCGCGCTGCCGGGTGGTGTTCTACGCGCTCGCGAGCGACGACACCGGCGACGTGATCCCGACGTGGATGGCCGCCCCCTATGCGGCGCAGGGCGGCGTGCAGCCCTTCGATCTCTTCGTCGGCGGCTCGGCCACCCGCACCGTCATGAGCCCGCTCGCCGGGCTCCACAACGTGCTCAACGCCACCGCCGCCATCGCGCTGGCCGCCGAGGCCGCGGGCGCCCCGCTCGACGCGCTCCTCGGCGCCCTCAGGACCTTCCGCGGCGTGAAGAGACGACAGGAGCTGCTCGGGGTGGCCGGCGGCGTGCGGGTCTACGACGACTTCGCGCACCACCCGACCGCGGTGAAGGAGACGCTGCGCGGCCTCCGGGCGCGGCACCCGGATGGGGCGCTGATCGCGGCCTTCGAGCCGCGTAGCGCCACCGCCTCGCGCCGCCTCCATCAAGACGCCTACGCCACCGCGTTCGGCGACGCCGACCGCGTGCTCTTCGCGCCCGTCGGCCGGGAGGAGATCGCCGCCTCCGAGCGCCTGGACGTCGGCGCGATCGCCCGAGCGATCCGGGAGGCGGGTATCGAGGCCGCCGCGACCGAGAGCCACGAGGCCCTGCTCGCTACGCTGCTCGAGCACGCGACGACCGGCGACACGGTGGTGCTGATGTCGAACGGCGACTTCGGCGGCCTCCACGATCGGCTCCTGGCCGCGCTCGCCACCCGCCATCTGGCGAGCACCTCCGCGATCCGTGGGTGATCGGCCGCTGTGTTCACGGCGCCTTGAAACAAAGTGGGACGCGCACGCTTGACGCACCGCGTCGTGAGGGTTACCACTGCAGCGATGACGCAGCGCGTCATCCACGCGGGCCCACCCAACGGCCTGCCGCGGAGGGCTCATGGACACGCTTCTCGGAACCCTGCGACAGACTCGTGAACAGCTCGCCCAGCGCGGCGCGAAGCTCGCCGGCGCGACCCGCGAGCGGGGCCTCGAGGCGCTCGAGAGGGTCCGCGGCGGTGCGCTCGACTGGCGCCGCACGCTGAAGGCGCGCCGCACGGAGCTCGGGGACAGCAAGCACGGCCTCTTCGCCTTCGCCGGCCTGCAGCTCCGTCTGATCGACGGCGTCGATCGCGCGCTCGCGAGCTTCTCGGATCGCGTCCGCGCCGAGATGAAGCGCCTCACGCACCTGGAGCTCCCGAGCCCGGTCTCCGCGCCGGCGCCGGCGCCGGCCGAGCCCAGCCGCAACGCCAGCACACCGAAGAAGGCCAAGGCGAAGGCCAAGACCGCGAGCAAGCGGCTCGTCCTCCCGATCGCCGACTACGACACGCTGACCGCCAAGGAGATCCTCGCGGAGCTCCCGCGACTCACCGAGGCGCAGTGCAAGGCGGTGCACGCGATCGAGCGCGCACACAAACAGCGCAAGACGATCCTCGCCGCGCTCGAGGCTCGGCTCACCGCCTGAGCCCTCTGAAGCACCCCGCGCGGCTCATCCCCCAGTGAGCCGCCTCCGGCCGGACAGAGGCGCGTCGATCCCCATCCCACGGCGCGCCTCTCTACGGCCCGTCTGGATTGCTGGCGCGCGCCTTCGCGCGCGCGGGCCGCGCTACGCGGCCTCCCCTCCGGTCGGCGCTCCCTACCCCCCACGTCCAGCCGATCTGGAACCGCTCGGCGTGCCAACGAGGGGCGCTCCACTCGGCGCCCCGACGCGCGCGGCGATTCTGCGAGAGTCGTCAGGGCGTATCGTGCGAGTCGAGCAGCTCGGCCTGGTGGCGGTTGCGAAGGGCGGTGAAGAGCTCGTCGACGTCGCCCTCGATCACCTGATCGAGCTTGTGGAGCGTCAGGCCGAGCCGGTGATCGGTGACGCGGTTCTGCGGGAAGTTGTAGGTGCGGATCTTCTCGCTGCGCTCGCCCGAGCCGACCATGCTGCGCCGCTCGGCCGCCTCGGAGGCCGCCGCGGCCTCCTGCTCGCGAGCGAGCAAGCGGGCGCGCAGCACCTGGAGCGCGCGCGCCTTGTTCTTGTGCTGCGAGCGCTCGTCCTGGCACTTCACGATGAGGCCCGTCGGGATGTGCCGGAGCTGGACCGCGCTGTTGGTCGTGTTGACGCCCTGACCACCCGGACCGCCCGAGGCCGCGATGGAGATCTCGAGGTCGGCCTCGTCGATCTCGACGTCGACCTCGTCCGCCTCCGGCAGCACCGCGACGGTCGCGGTGGAGGTGTGAATGCGCCCCTGGCTCTCCGTCGCGGGCACCCGCTGCACACGATGGACGCCGCCTTCGAAGCGGAGGTGCGAGTACACTCGATCGCCCGCCACGAGCGCGATGATCTCCTTGAACCCGCCCGCCGAGGCCTCGCTGGTGCTCAGGATCTCGACCTTCCAGCCGACCCGCGCCGCATAGCGGCTGTACATGCGGAAGAGATCGGCGGCGAAGAGCGCCGCCTCCTCGCCGCCGGTGCCCGCGCGGATCTCGAGCAGCGTGTCGCGCGCGTCGTTCGGGTCGCGAGGCAGGAGCAGCAGCGAGAGCTCCTCCTCGAGCTCCCCGAGCGCCACCTCGAGGCCCGGGATCTCCTCCTCGGCCATCTCGCGCAGCTCCGGATCCTTCAGCGCGGCGCGATCGTCCTCGAGCTGGCGCTGCACCTTGAGGTAGCGCTCGTAGACCGAGACCACATCCGAGAGCTCGCTCCGCTCGCGGTTCAGCGCCGTCATGCGCCGGGTGTCCGACGCGACGTCGGGGCGGCAGAGCATGTCCTCCACCTCCGAGAAGCGCGCCTTGAGCGACTCGAGCTTGTCGATGGGCAGCATCGCGCCCGATCAAACCACGACGGCAGGGGCGGTGCGCAAGCTCGGGAGACCCTCGAGGAAGCTCTCGAAGCTGTCGAACACGAGCGGCGCGCTGTCGGCCGGCACCTCGGCGCCAACCTCCTCGCGCCACATCGCCGTGCGCATCGCGGTGATCGCGATCTCGATCTGCGCGTCGTCCGGCTCGCGGGTCGTGATCTTCTGAAAGAGGAAGCCCGGCCAGAGCAGCACGCGGAGCGGGCCGACCGTGCAGTAACGCGCGCTCAGCCGCTGCAGCTCGTAGCTGACGGCGGCGATGAGCGGCAGGAGCGCGATGCGCACCCCGAGCGTGAGCACCTGCGCGAGGAGGCCCTCGACGTTCGGCAAGACGAGCGGCGTCACGATCGAGCCGAGCACGATCGACACGAGGATGACGACGATCAGGAAGGTGGTGCCGCAGCGAGGGTGCAGGGTCGACTGCTTGCGCACGTTCTCGAGCGTGAGCGGCAGGCCCGCCTCGTAGGCGTAGATCGTCTTGTGCTCGGCCCCGTGGTACTGGAACACCCGGCGGATGTCCTCGAGCTGGCTGATCGCCACGAGGTAGCCGGTCAGCACGAGCAGCTTGAAGCCGCCCGTCAGCGCGTGGAACTGCCAGTCCTGGACCGTGAGGTCGAGGCCGAGCCAGTGCTGGGTGGCCGCGGCCGCGCCCTGCGGGAGCCCCATGAAGACGACGAGGGCGATCAGCGTGGAGACCGCGAGGGCCATGTTGCCCGAGCCCGCCTTCTCCTTCTCTTCCTCGGTGAGCTGCTGCTCGGCGCTGAAGCGGAGCGCGCGGTAGCCGAGCGAGAACGACTCGCCCAGCATCGCCACGCCCCGCAGGAACGGCACCTTCCGCATGCTCGCCGCGCGCGAGACCATCGGCCCCTCGGTGATCGCGATGGACCCGTCCTGCTTGCGCACCGCCACGGACATGCATCCGGGTGCGCGCATCATGACGCCTTCGATGACGGCCTGGCCGCCGATGTAGGGCTTGTTCTCGCTCACGACGGGTATGTAAGGCCCGCCATGCCTGAGGGCAGCGGGGCGCGGGGACGCTCAGCTCGCCTTCGGCTCTTTCTGACCGTACTTGCGGCGGAACTTCTCGATGCGGCCTGCCGTGTCCATCAGGCGCTGCTTGCCCGTGTAGAACGGGTGGCACTCGCTGCAGATGTCCACTGCGTAGGAGCCCGCCGTGGAGCGGGTGACGAACGAGGAACCGCAGGCGCACGTGATCGTGGCCTCGGTGTACTCGGGGTGGATGCCTTCCTTCATGTCGACCTCTCCGTTCCCCTCCGTCGATAAGAGGGGGCGCGAGTCTTAGCGGATCGACACCCTCCCCGCAACTTGGGGTCGAGGTCGCCGCTTTCTTGCTCGCAGGCGCGCCGCTGCGATAGGAGAAGACGGCTCCCATGTCACAGAAGCGTATCCATCTCGTCGTCCGCGGTCGCGTGCAGGGCGTCTACTTCCGAGCGTCGGCGCAGCGCGAGGCGCGCCGCCTCGGCCTCACCGGGTGGGTGAAGAACCGTGCGGACGGCGCGGTGGAGCTGGTCGCCGAGGGCGAGGAAGACCAAGTGAAGGACTTCCTCTCGTGGGCGCAGCACGGACCGTCGACGGCACGGGTCGAGAAGATCGAGACGCGATGGCGAAGCTATACCGGCGAGTTCCCCGACTTCCGCATCGCCTAGCGGCTGTGCGCGCCTGCCTCGTCGCGGCGCTGCTCACGGTGCTGCCCGGCGTCGCAGCGGCGCAGGAGAGCCCGCCCGAGCGGGCGGTCGAGGGCGATCCCCGCCTGAGCCGGCTCGAGGCGCTCCTCACGCGGCTCGAGAGCACCGACGAGGCGGAGAGGCGCGCGGCGTACGAGGCGCTGATCACCCTCGACGTCTCGATGCTGCCGGCGATCCGCGCCCGCGTGGCGCGCGTCGTGCGAAGCCGGCCGACCCCGGCGCAGGCGACCGACATCTTCAATCGCGTTCGCCGCGCGGCGGGCAGCCAGCGCGCCGACGACGACGTCGACATCGCACCCGGCGTGCTGGTCGTGCTGCGTGAGGAGCGCAGCGCGCGCGTCCTCCAGATCGTCGAGCCGCTCATGCTCTGGCGGGCGCTCGAGAACATCGGCAGCTTCGAGGCGGGGCAGGCGATGTACCCGCTGATCGGGCTCGACGATGGCCTCTGGCGCTGGGAGGAGCGACGGATCGTGGACCGGATGGGGGGCCGCATCATGGCCGCCGCCATCGCGGGACGAAACCACCCCGACGCCAGGGTGCGCGGGTGGGCGAGCACCACGATGCGGCGTCTCCACGCCGACGACCCGGGGCTCGCCGTGCAGGAGCTGTCGCACCGAGAGCTCGCCGACGTGCTTCGCGCCTACGCGATGCTGCGCATGCAGAGCGCGATGCGCGTGGTGGTCTCGTACGTCGGCAGCGAGGACCGCCGCGTGCGGCTCGCGGCGCGCTGGGCGATCGAGCAGTACGGGGCCAACGCCATCTGGATCCTGCGCACCGAGCACCACGTGAAGCTCGGCGAGCATGCGCCCGAGCAGTGGGGTTGGCGCCGCGTCGCAGAGGCGCTCTACGCCCACGCCGACGCGCAGCGGATGGAGCCGGTGCGGCGAGCGCGCGAGGCGGGGCTCCTCGCGAAGAGCCGCGGCGAGCTGCGCGAGATGCGCGCGCGCTTCGACGAGGTCCTCGCGCGAGCCCCCGAGCTCGAGGATCCCACCCCGCTGGCCGAGGGCTATGCAGCGCTGGCGGCGCGGGGGGGCTCGCCCGAGCGGAGGGCGTGGACCTATCGGCGAGCGCTCCGGCTCGCGCCCGAGCACGCCGAGTCCGGGCGATGGCGCGCCGAGCTCGCCTTCGCGGACGCGGAGCGCGCGCTCGCGCGGGGGGTGCTCGACGAGGATCGCCTGCGCGAGGTGATCGAGGCCGCGCCCGATCACGAGGGCGCGCAGCGCCTGCTCGAGGCGACCAGCGCGCCGCCGCGCGATCCGCGTCAGGAGGGTCGCGCCCGCTTTGGGCTCGTGGCGGCGTT
>JAEZBP010001175.1 GCA_023427125.1 Pseudomonadota bacterium
GCCGAGGCCCGCCATCGCGATGAGCGCGACCGCGGCGACCCACCCGAAGGCGCGGCCCGAGCGCGGCGGGGGAGGCGCCGGTAGCGGCGCCGGCTGCGGGGCGTGCACCGAGTGCATCGAGATCGGCGCAGGCTGCGGGGCGTGCACGGAGTGCATGGAGTGCATCGAGACCGGAGCGCTCTCGCTGATCGAGGGCGCGGCGGGCGCCGGCGCGGCGGACGGAGCGGGGGCGAGGCGCGAGACGTCGAAGCTCGAGACGGACGGGACCGAGATGCCGATCTCCATCGCGCACGCCTTGAGCCGCTGCGCGACCTCGGCCATCGACTGAGGCCGCCGGTCGGGCTTCTTCTCGAGGCACTGATACATCAGCGCGCGCAGCTCGGGGCCCGCCTGGCACCACGGGTTCTTGGCCTCGAGGGGAGGAGGCGCCTCGTCGACCTGCGCGCGAAGCGTCTCGAACTGCGAGGGATAGAGGAAGGGCGGCTGCCCCGCGAGCATGTGGTAGAGGAGCGCGCCGAACGCGTAGATGTCCGCGCGATGATCGACGGCGCGGCTCTCGACCTGCTCGGGCGCCATGTAGCGCGGCGAGCCCATCACGATGCCCGAGCGCGTCAGCTCGGAGCCGCCGTCGGAGTCGCCGATGACCTTCACGAGCCCGAAGTCGAGCACCTTCACGTAGTGCTCGTCGTCGCCGCGGCGCGTGAGCATCACGTTGCCCGGCTTGAGGTCGCGGTGCACGAGGCCGAGCTCGTGCGCCTCGCGCAGCGAGCCGCAGATCTGCGCGGCGACGTGGACGGCGAGCCCGGGGTCGAGCGAGCGCCGCGCCGAGATGAGCTTGCTGAGGGTGGTGCCCTCGATGAGCTCCATCGCGTAGTAGAAGAGGCCGTCCTCGGTCCGCCCGTAGTCGTAGAGGACGATCGTGTTCGGGTGGGAGAGCTTCGCGACGGCGGCCGCCTCGAGGAGGAAGCGCTCCTGGAACTGCGCCCGGCCGCCGATGTTCTCGGCGGCGATCTCGAGCACCTTGAGCGCGACCTTGCGCCCGAGCGGGAGCTGCTCGGCGAGGTACACGGCGCCCATGCCGCCGGACGCGATCCGCTGGAGGATCCGGAATCGATCCTGGATGACCCGACCGACGAGCGAGCTCGCGTCCGTGGTTTCAGGGCTCATGCCAGGTCGCCAGCCTACCACGGGCGTGGCCCGCGCGACATCTTCGGGCGCTCACGGGTCTGACCGCCTCGCGCGGCTCCTCGGGCGCCCTGGAGCGCTTGCCGACCGCCGCGCACCTGGTCATCGTGCGCGCGCATGTCCGACCCCTCGCCGCGCGCGATCGTCGTCTCGGTGCAGCTCCCCGACGTGAGCGACGCGGAGCACGACGCCTCGCTGCGCGAGCTCGAGCGGCTCGCGAAGACGCTGGGCCTCCTCGTGATCGGGCGCCTCACCCAGAAGCGGAGCGCGCTCGCGCCGGTCGCGGTCATCGGCGAAGGGAAGCTGAAGGAGCTGGCCGCGCGCACCGGCGGGACCGGCGTGGTGCCCAGCGGCGCGACGAAGAAGAAGCGCAAGATCGACGAGCCCGAGCCCGAGGAAGAAGAAGAAGAGGCCGAGAGCGAGGATGGCGAGCCGGCCGAGCGCGCGTCGGTGGTGCTCGTCGATCACGATCTCAGCCCGACGCAGGCGCGGAACCTCGAGCGCGCGACCGGCGCGACGGTGCTCGATCGCACGAGCGTGATCCTCTCGATCTTCCAGCGGCACGCGCGGACGCGCGAGGCGAAGCTGCAGGTGGAGATCGCGCGCCTGGTCTACGAGGTGCCGCGCCTGCGGGAGGGCGGCGGGGGCGCCGATCGGCAGCGCGGCGGCATCGGCGGCAAGGGCGCTGGAGAGAGCGGGCTCGAGCTCGATCGCCGGCGCGTCCGCGACCGCATCGCGGAGCTGCGCGAGGAGCTGAAGTCGATCGCCGGCGAGGCCGGCGTGAGGCGCGCGCGGCGCGCCGAGATCCCGACGCTCGCGCTGGTCGGCTACACCAACGCGGGCAAGTCGAGCTGGATGCGCGCGCTGACCGGCGGCGAGGCGTACGTGGCCGACAAGCTCTTCGCGACGCTCGACACCACGGTGCGCGCGCTCGTCCCCGAGACGCGGCCCCGCATCCTGGTGTCGGACACCGTCGGCTTCATCAAGAAGCTGCCGCACGATCTCGTCGCCTCCTTCCGCAGCACCTTGGAGGAGGCGCGCGAGGCGAGCCTGCTCGTGCACGTCGCCGACGCCTCGGATCCCTCGTTTCGCGAGCACCTGGCGCTCACGCGGGAGGTGCTGCGCGAGCTCGACGCGGGCGACGCTCCCTCCCTGCTCCTCTTGAACAAGATCGATCGTGTGAGCGACGAGGAGCGCGCGGCGCTCACCGCCGAGCTACCGGACGCGATGCTGGTCAGCGCGCGCAGCCCCGAAGACGTGCGCGCGGTGCACGCGCGGGTGGTGTCGTTCTTCGAAGAGGAGATGGAGGACGCGGCGCTCTCGATCCCCTGGGCGAAGCACGCGGTGGTCGCGAAGGTCCACGAGAGCGCGAAGGTGCTGAGCGAGACCCACACCGACGACGGCACGGTGATCGAAGCCAGAGCACGGCCCGAGGTGATCGCGAGGCTGCGAGCGATGCTCGAGAGCTGATCGCCGCGCCGAGACCGACGCCGAGACCGGCCGACACCGAGCCCGACCC
>JAEZBP010000044.1 GCA_023427125.1 Pseudomonadota bacterium
GGCAACCCGGGTGGGTGTGGTTGTTCACCTTCACCTCGGAGGTACCCCGCTTCGCTTCCCGCGCGAAGCGGCTACAGCGTCACGATCGTTTTCCGCTCGGCGCCCCTACTGACGGGATCCGCGCCCGTCGGCCTACCGTCACGCGCTTCCGCTCCTGGATCACCTGGGTCGTTCCGCTCGTGACGGCATCCGACACCTGCAAACAACCGGCCTACCGTCACGCGCTTCCGCTCCTGGATCATCTGGGTCGCTCCGCTCGTGACGGCATCCGACGCCTGCAAACAACCGCAGACGTCGGCCTACCGTCACGCGCTTCCGCTCCTTGATCAGCGCGGGAGCCCGCCGTCCTGGTAGAGCGCGAGCATGTGACCGTCGGGGTCCCTGAGATCCACCGACCATCCCCCCGGCGCCTCGGTGACCGGCGTGACGATCTCGACGCCGGCCGCGGCGAGGGACTCGACGATGCCGTCGATGCCTCCTTTGGCCAGCCCGAAGACCACCTGGGGGCTCGCCCCGAGTGGCACGTCGCCGGGGAAGAACATGAGCTCCACATCGCCGGGGAGGCGGGCCAAGAGGTAGCCGCCGTCGAGGTCGGTGACCTCGAACGTGAGGCCGAGGGTCTCCGCGTAGAACCGGTGCGTGCGGGCGAGATCCTTGACCATGAAGACGACACCGAGGTTCTTGATCTGAGCGTTCAGCATGGGTTTCCTTTCGTGCGCGGCCGACAGTTCGTCGCCGGCGCCCCCGGAGTTGCCGCGCGGCGGCCTTTTGTGAGCACCTCCGTGAAGATGAGCCCGTGTCCGTCGGGATCGCCGGCCGCCAGGACTCGCGACACCGGATCCTCCCTCACGACCGCGAGGCGAGGGAGCAACCCGACCTGGCTCTTGCGAAGCGCGGGGGGCCGCTCCGCGACCGGGAGATCCGGGCGCGCCAGGGGCCCATGCTCCCGCAGCGCCTGGAAGCGCTTCCGCAGCGCCGCGTCGGTCAGCCCGAGGGCGACGCGAAGCTCGGCTTTCTCGAGCCCCAATAGCAGCAGAAACAGCGTCGTCCGCAGAGCGGGTGAGAGCGCCGACACCGGGATCGCCCCGTCGACGTCGTCCGGGGGCTCATTCGGGACGTGCTCGCTCCTGCTGGAAGCCTCCCGATCCCGACGCCGCCCGGCGCTCCGCGCCAGGAAGGCCCCGTGTCGTCGCGCCGCCCCGTGCGCGCTACGGAGGAGCACGTCTGCGTCCAGGCTGGAGCCGCGGCGCAGGACCGAGACGATGAGGTCGTGCGCGAGATCCTCGACCTCGTGGGCCACCCGACTGTAGCGCCGAGACACCGCGACGAGGGACGCGCGCACTTCTCGGAGCGTCGACACAGCGTCGGACTCTACCGCGGCAGCGCCGAGCGGTCGCGCGCGATCGGTCGTAGGCGCGTGCTAGCCTGCACGCCTCCTCTCACCCCCCAAGAACCCGTGGCCTCTCCCAGTCTCCTCGCCCTCCTCGACGACATCGCCAGCCTGCTGGACGACGTGGCCTCCATGACCAAGGTCGCCACCCAGAAGACCGCGGGCGTCCTCGGCGACGACCTCGCGCTGAACGCCCAGCAGGTGGCGGGGGTGAAGCCGGACCGCGAGCTACCGGTGGTGTGGGCCGTCGCGAAGGGCTCGGCGGTCAACAAGGTCATCCTGGTGCCGGTCGCGCTCCTGATCAGCGGCGTCGCGCCCTGGCTGATCACGCCGCTCTTGATGGTGGGCGGCGCGTTCCTCTGCTTCGAGGGGTTCGAGAAGATCGCGCACAAGCTCTTCCACCGCGGCGAGGAGCACGCCAAGCGCGACGCGCACGTGAAGGCGGCCGCGGACCCGAAGGTCGATCTCGTCGCGTTCGAGAAGGCCAAAGTCCGCGGCGCGATCCGCACCGACTTCATCCTCTCGGCGGAGATCATCGTCATCAGCCTGGGCACCATCGGAGAGGCGGCCTTCAGGCGTGTAGGACATCCGACCTGGCGTGTAGGACATCCGACCTGGTGAAACGATGTCGGAGTCGGGCGCGGAGGGCAAGCGGATGGGCGCGGAGGGCAAGCGGATGGGGTGGGCTCCGCCGCACGAACCCTCCTGTGTCAGCAGGAGCGCGGTGTCGTGGGGCTCGACCGCGGCGACTCGGGGGATCTCGTCGGGTCTCAGACGGAGCGGTGCATCGCCGAGGCCGCCGAGGAGCTCAGGAGAACGCGAGCGGGAGCTGTGCGGGGGAGGCTTTGGGAGGCGGAGGCGCTCGGGCTCGCGGGGCTCGTCGCTCGAGCGGTTGCTCCTCGAGGAGGCGCGCGACGTCGTTGGGCTTGATGGCGATCTCGACGACGCGCATGCGGCCGCCGCAGCCCTCGAGCGGACAGACGGAGACCTCGACGGCGAAGACGCGTCGGAGGAGCCAGGGCCACGGGTGGCGGAAGGGAGGGGGCGGCTCGAGCGGTGCGTCGCACGGCTCGAAGAGAGGCAGCTGCGGCGGTGGGCTCGGGGGCTCGCAGCCGGGGACGACCTCGGCGCGCACGGCGGCGTGGGCGGCGAGCACGCCGTGATAGCGGATCATGTGGAATCGGGGCGGTG
>JAEZBP010000116.1 GCA_023427125.1 Pseudomonadota bacterium
GCGCTGCACGTGCGATCGCTCGCGCAGGTACCGCAGCTCCCGCCGCAGCCGTCGTCGCCACAGGCGCGGCCCGCGCAGCTCGGCGTGCAGCCGCAGGCGGGCGGGCGCGCGCTGCTCCAGTCGTCCGCGCAACCGACGCCGAACGAGCCGGTCGTCGGATACGTGGTGCCGTCGAAGTCGAAGACGTAGCGCGCGCAGCTGGAGAGCCCCGAGACCGTCGCGAGGTAGGTGCCGTTCGTCGCGGTGCCGCGCTCGAGCGCCATGGTGTGGCAGGTGCCGCCGGCGTTCACGCTCGCGCTGGCCGGCGCGGAGGCGCGATACCAGTTCGCGCGGAACGCGATGCTGGCCCCGCTCGCCGGGTAGTGCACACCGCCGACGATCCCATCCGGCGTGCCGCTCGGGCCGAAGTCCTGCGTCCACACGTTCCCTGCCGTCGTCTTGCCGACGCCGAGCGCGCGCGCGTCGCCGAGGATGTTCGCGCGGTGACCGTTCGCGATGCGCCAGCCGCACGCGCTGCTCGAGTCGGCCTCGTGGAGCCACCGGTAGAAGGTGGACACCGGATCGCTGCCGGTCGCGATGTTCTCCGCGCGGGCCGAGCCACCGAAGAGGCCGATGCGAGGGCCGAAGCTGGTACCGCTCGATCCGCAGCTCGCGCTCCCGCCTACGCACGCGCAGCTCGGCGCGCCGTTGCATGCGCCGGGCGTGTAGCGCGAGCCGAGATCGCTCACGAGCGTGCAGGGCGAGTCGTGCTGGAGGCTGCAGCCCGCGAGGGCGAGGTTGTCCGAGTGGAAGCGCGCCGCGCGCGCGAGCGAGTGGTTCCAGACGACCGGAGGCTGCGGCGTGTAACAGGCGCGCTCGGCGCACACGGTGCAGCTCGCGAGATCGGCGCCGGGATCGGCGCGCGCCCGGTTCGTCCAGACGAAGACGACGCGCTCGCCCCAGCTCGGGAAGCCGTCCTGCGGCTCGCCGAGCGAAGCGCGGGCGCCGGCGGCGCCCTCCGTGCAGCCGGCGGCGAGGACGACCACGAGCACGATGAAGGATCGCACGATGAGTGGATCGTACGCCTCGAGGCCCACGAGGTGAATGCCGCTGAAACCAACGCCTGGAGCGGTACCCGCTCACCGGACACCGGGGACGGGGAGCGCCGACCGGACGGAAGGGCCGCGCACCTCGGCCGCGCGCGAACGCCCGCGCCAGCAGGCTAGAGCGTCTCGAGCGTCAGCCGCTGACAGGTGAAGCCCAGGCCGGTGACGGCCGTCCCGGCCTGCCCGCTCACCGCCGTGATCACGCCGCCCTCGCAGTCGATGTCGAAGCTGCTGACGCCGCCCGCGCCGCGCAGCGGCAGCTCGACGGTCGGCGTGATGGTCCGCTGCCACGAGAGGCCCGCGCGCATCACGCGGACCGTGCCGCACGAGAGCCCGATGCCGGTGAGCGTGCCGCCGAGCTCGTCGGTCCCTCCGCGGACGCCGATCACGACGTCGCCGTCCGGGCAGCGGTCGTCGAAGGCAGTGCCGCCGGTGCCGCCGTGGACCGCGCCGAGGACCGGTGCCTCGCGGATCACGGGGTAGGCGTTCTCGCCCACGCGCAGATCGACGGTCATGAAGAGCTCGGCGCAGACCGGCTGGATGCGATCGAGGCGCCCGCTCGAGCGACCGACGATGCCCATCAGGGCGCTGCCGGCCGGGCAGGGATCGGAGAAGGTGCCGGCGCCGCCGCCGAAGGGCCCGAGCGAGCTCGGGCAGCAATAGGTCAGGTCCGCGGGGCAGCCGTCGTCGATCACTCCGTCGCAGTCCTCGTCGCGGTCATTGCAGAACTCGATGCTCGTGTCGCACGTGCACTCGCCGGCGCGGCAGAGCATGCCGCCGGCGGCGCAGGAGCGACCGTCGCAGTCGGGGTCCGCGCAGTCGATGAGGCCGTCGCAGTCGTCGTCGGTGCCGTCGCTGCAGATGCGCTCGGTGAACCCGCTCGCGCACGGGCAGGTGCCGGACACGGTGCAGGTCGCGCCGCCCGGGCCGCAGGTGGCGCCCGCGCAGTCGGGGTCGGCGCAGTCGGCCAGGCCGTCGCAGTCCTCGTCGGCGCCGTCGCCGCAGCTCGTCTCGGAGGGCTCGTCGCGGCAGCCGCCGCACACCATGTTGCTGCAGAACAGGCCAGCTGCGCAGGGCGCCTCGGCGCAGTCGTCGTCCTCGCAGTCGGTCGCGCCGTCGCCGTCTTGATCCACGTCGTCGTCGCACGTGAGCTCGGTCGTCGGGCGCGATCCGTCGGGGAGAGAGATGCTGCCGTCGCGATCGAGGATCGACCCGTCGCGGCCCGTCATCGAGCCGTCACGGCCCGTCATGGACCCGTCGCCGCGGCCGCCGCCGCCGTCTCGCAGCCGCCACGAGGCGTCGATCTGCACGGCGCCTCCCTCGGAGTCGCGGATGCCGGAGCGCCCCGCGACGCACGCGGAGGCGAGGAAGACGGCGCTGATCGCGAGCAGGCGGCCCATCGGTGAAGAGCATACGACACCGCGGACGTCGCGCCGACGGCGATCCCATCGGTCGCTCGCGGCGTGACCGCAGCAGGCCCCCGGTCCGCTCCGCTTCGCCCGCGATCACCAGACGCAGGTCGCGCCCGAGAAGGCGTGCAGCGCCGAGTCCTTCGTGAGGAGGGGAAGCCCCTTCTCGAGGGCCGTCGCGACGATGACGCGGTCGGCCGGGTCGCGGTGATCCCAGTCGAGCGCCGCGCTCCTCAGCCACATCGACGTGTCGACGGACAGGAGCTCGACCACGCCGCTCCGCTCGATGCGCTGCGCCAGCTCCTCGACCGAGAGCGGGAGCTCGAGCTTCCCGCGCTTCACCTTGATCGCGAGCTCCCACATCGAGATCGAGCTCGCGAACCCACCATCGCGCTCCATGCGGGCACACGTCTCGGCGGCCCTCTCCGAGAGCTGGCTCGGATCGAGCGCCCACCACAACAGCGCGTGCGTGTCGAGGACGATCACGTCGCCCCCGTCACGTGTCGGTCCACTCGTCGAGCGTCGGAGCGAGGAGGTCCTCGTGATAGACGACGCGACCTCGCACGTCGGCGAAGACGCTCGACGCCGGCTGTCGTGAGACGATGGGCACCACCTTGAGCACGGGGCGGTTGTTGTCGGTGACGATGAGCTCCTCGCCTGTCTGCTCGACCTGCCGGAAGTACTCCAGCATCCGCGCCTTGAGCGCGCTCTTCGACACGATGGTCACGCGGGGAACATGACCAGAGTCATGACCGTGGTCAAGAGACGGCGGCGATGGTAGAAGCCGGGGCGTGTTCTCGGAGCGAAGCGCGATCGACGAGGGCGATCCACTCGGCGCCGTCGACGCCCACGAGCACATCGTCCTCACCGGAGGCGGTGTCCTCGCGTCGCTCCTGCTGCTCTGCGATCCCGGCGACGAGGTGCTCGTCCCCGAGCCGGGCCACCCGCGCGTCGCGCACGCCGCCCAGCTCGCCGGCGTCTCGCTCGCGCCCTACCCGCTCCGCTACGACGAGGGCCGCTGGCGGATCGACGCCGCGGCGCTCTGGGACGCGGTCGGCGAACGGACGCGCGCCGTCCTCGCCTCGAGCCCCAACGACCTCACGGGCGCTCTCCTCTCGGACGAAGAGCTCGAGCTCCTCGACTCCCTCGGCGTCCCCTCGATCACGGATCGGCGCCTCGCGCGTCATCGCCTCGAGGCCCCATCCATCACCGAATCGATCCCTGCCCAAACGCTTCGCCTCACCCTCGACGGCGACGAGGCCCGCGGTGAGTGGATCGCACTCACCGGCCCCGACGCGCAGGTCCACGAGGCGCTCGCGCGGCTGGCCCCGATCGCGGCTGCCCTCGGGGCAGCGCGCGCGGAGCCGGAGCTCGACCGGAGCGGCCGCGCGCGAGCGAGCCTCACGGCCC
>JAEZBP010000173.1 GCA_023427125.1 Pseudomonadota bacterium
GACCAGGCGACTAAGGCGTCGCGGCGCGCCGGACCGCCGGCGCGGTCGCGCGGTTGCCCGCGAGCTGGCGCTTGAGCGCGGCGGCCACCTCCGGTCGGAGCTGCACCTGCGGCATCACCCGCGGGGCGGCCGGAGCGGCCTCCGCGGCGGCCCCCGGCGCCGGGGCCGCGGGCTGGACCGTCACGCGGCCGACGCGCGCCGGCCCGTGGCAGTCGCCCTCGTGGGTCGGCGACCAGCCGGCCGAGCGCTGCCCCTGCCCGCCCGGGCGCGTGTCCATCACGTACAGGTTCATGTTCCACGTCTCGCCCGGCTCCGGCTTGGCCGCCGGCGGATCCCCCGCGCGGAACGCGCGCCACGGGATGGCGATCTCCGCGGTGTAGCCTCGGTCCGCCTCCTCGTCGTTGGCGGTCCCGCGCACCTGCACCTCCGCCTGAAGGCGGCTGTTCCACGCCACGTCGCCGAAGGGCTGTGGTTGGCGTCGCGTGTCGTAGCGCGTGTCGAAGACCTGCCCGGTGGGCGAGACCTGCATCTCGAAGTAGTTCCGGCCGTCGCCGCCCGGATCGACCATGATCTCGACCGCGTCCTGCTCCCAGAGGTGCCCGTCCCGGGTCGCGATCGTGTTCTGCACGAAGTCGTCGGCGACCTCGAAGGCGACGTAGAGGTTCGTGTCGTCCCAGAGGAGGCGAGAGGTCGCCCGGAGCGGCGCGGGCGCGCCGGTGCGGGTGTCGACGAAGCGGTCCGTGCTGCCGGCGCTCGCCCAGTCGGCCTCGTCGAGCCGGCCATCGATCGTGATCGCGGCCGAGGCGCGCGCCGCGTTCACCGTCGGGGGCGGGCGCACGGTAGGCGCGGCGGGGGCCGCCTCCACGCCGGGCTCGGCGGCGGCGGACGGCGCGCTCGCGATCTCGACGCTGGCCGCGCGCACGCGGTTCTCTCCGTCGTTGTCGCCGCGGCGGATCGCCAGCCGGTGCGGGCCGTTCCAGAGGCCGAGGTAGAAGACCGCGCGGTCGCTGTTCCAGTCGCTCAGCGTGATCGGCTGCGCGTCCCGGATGTACTCGCCCGCGTTCCAGCGGCCCGGCGGGTAGAGCTCGCGCACGACGCCGACGCCGTCCTGGTTCAGGCGGTTCTCTCCCGACGCGTCGGCCACGTGCGTGAAGATCGCCCAGCCGTCGTCGAGGTCCTCGGCCGCGTGCCAGTGCCAGGTGATGGTGAAGGGCTGCCCGGCCACCACCGTGTCCGGCTCGAGGTCGTAGCCGAGGAGCGAGACGCCGTTCTCGAACTGTACGTCGAGCGCGTGCTCGGGGGTGGGGCGCCGCGTCGACACGTGCTCGCGCACCCGCTCGCGGTCCGCCGGGGAGAGCTCCGGCGCGCGCTCGACGCACCCTCCGAGCAGCGCCGCGGCGCTCAAACAGACGGCCAACACATTCGAGTGAGACATGGCTCTCTCCGTCACAGTCATCTGAGTAATGCCACTGCTATGCGCGAGGTTCACTTGCGCGACTTCCGCCGCGCCTGCTTCTGGAGCTTGCGCTTCTTCTTGTTCTTGGCCTTGTCGTTGGCCACGCGGCGCACGCTGCTCTGGCGCATCCCGCCGCCGCCCTCGCCGGCGACCGCGGCCTCGAGCAGCTGATCGGCCAGGCCGGCCATCATCGGGTTGCCCTCGAGGCCGCCCGTCTTGACCATCTCGTTGAGCCGGCGGGCCATCGCCATCTGCTTCATGCCCGGCATCTTCTGGAGCATCCCGGCCTGCTGCCCGATGTCTCCCATCATCTGCCGCATGAACGCGAAGCGGTTGAGGAGATCCACGATCTCCTTCTCGCTGCGCCCCGAGCCCTTGGCCACGCGGGTCACCCGCGAGCGCGACTTCTGGAAGAGCTCGGGCTCGCGCCGCTCGTCCTTCGTCATCGAGCTGACGATGGCCTCGGCCCGCTTGAGCTCCTTCTCGTCGATCTGGAAGCCCTCGGGCACGCTGTCGGCGAAGAAGGGCAGCTTCTCGAAGAGATCCTGGAGGGGCCCCATCTGCTGGAGCGTCCGGATCTGCTCGAGGAAGTCGTGCAGGGTGAAGCGCCCCTGCAGCATCCGCTTGGCGTCCTCCTCGGCCTTCTTCTCGTCGACGACCTCCTCGAAGTCCTTCATCAGGCCGACGATGTCGCCCATCCCGAGGATGCGGCTCGCCATGCCCTCGGGGCGGAACTCCTCGAGGCGATCGAGCGCCTCGCCCATGCCGACGAAGCGGACGGGCGCGCCGGTGACCTCCTTGACCGAGAGCGCCGCGCCGCCGCGGGCGTCGCCGTCGAGCTTGGTCAGCACCACGCCGCTCAGCCCGAGCAGATCGTGGAAGCTCTTCGCGGTCTTCACCGCGTCCTGGCCGATCATCGCGTCGATGACCAGGAAGATGTTGTCCGGCTTGACCGAGCCCTTGATGTCCGCGAGCTCCTTCATCAGGAGCTCGTCGATCGCGAGGCGGCCGGCCGTGTCGTAGATGATGACGTCGCACTTGCGCTTGCGCGCCTCGGCCGTCGCCTTGGTGCAGATGTCGACCGGACGGCCGCCGGGGATGGCGAAGACCGGCACGCCGATCCGCTCGCCGAGCACCTGGAGCTGCTCGATGGCGCCGGGGCGCTGGACGTCGGCCGCCACGAGGAGCGGCTTCTTTCCCTGCTTCTCGAGGAAGCGGGCGAGCTTGCCGGAGCTCGTCGTCTTTCCCGAGCCCTGGAGGCCGACCATCATGATGCCGGTGATCTGCGGCTTCGTGCGGAAGGTGAGCGGCTCACCCTCGGCGCGCATCATGGCGGTGAGCTCGTCCTGGCAGATCTTCACGAAGAGCTCGGCGGGCCCGACCTTCACCTTCTTTCCCTTGTGGGTGACGGTGGACTGGACGGTCTGGCCGAGCGCGCTCTCCTTCACGCGCGCGAGGAAGCGCTTGACCACGCCGAGCTCGACGTCGGCCTCGAGGAGCGAGAGCCGCACGTCGCGGAGGGCTTGATCGATGCTCTCTTCGGTGAGCTCGGTGACACCGGCGAGGCGGTTACGCGCGGCGCGGAAGCCTTTGGTGAGCGTCTCGAACATGCTGTCGCTGTTGCCTCGGGAGGCCCGGATCGAGGGGGCGTTTCGGCCCACCATCCTCGGCGGCCCGCGCCTTCCCCGGCTCCTCGGGTCCGGGCGCATTAGCACGCGCCGTCCGACACTGGCAAGGCACGCACGGGCGCGGAACGGCGGCGGGGCGGCTATGCTCCCGCGCTCCTATGGCCACCACGCTCCCCGAGCCCGGCGATCCGCGGGTCCTCTACGTCGTCGACCTGACCGGCTACGTCTTTCGCGCCTACCACGCGCTGCCGCCGATGAGCACCGCGTCGGGCGAGCCCACGCACGCGGTCTACGGCGTGACGCAGATGCTGCTCAGCCTGGTCACGACCCAGAAGCCCCACCTGCTGGCGGTCGCCCTCGACGCGGCGGGCCCCACCTTCCGCAAGCAGATCTACGACGGCTACAAGGCCACGCGGCCGCCGCCGCCCCCCGATCTGCGCGAGCAGATCGAGCGGCTCACCGAGGTGGTCGACGCGTACGCGATCCCCTGCCTCAGCGTGCCCGGCTTCGAGGCCGACGATCTCATCGCCACGCTGGTCGCCAAGGCCAAGGCCGAGCGGCTGAAGGTCGTGGTCGTCAGCGCCGACAAGGATCTGCTGCAGCTGGTCGACGGCGACGTCGTGATGTTCGACAGCATGCGCGATCGGGTCTACGGCTCGGAGGAGACCTTCGAGAAGCTCGGCGTCGCGCCCGAGCAGGTCTGCGACTTCCTCGCGCTCACCGGCGACAGCTCGGACAACGTCCCGGGCGTTCCGTCGGTGGGCCCGAAGACCGCCGCGAGCTTGCTCGGCGAGCACGGCGGGCTCGACGAGGTCTACGCGCACGTGGACGCCATCACGAAGAAGGCGCTCAAGCAGAAGCTCATCGATCACAAGGCGGACGCGTACCTCTCGCGCGAGCTCGTGTGCCTGCGGACGGACGCCCCGGTCGAGCTCGACGTCGAGAAGCTCCGCTACGGAGGCGCCGACCAAGAGGCCCTGCGCGCGCTCTTCACCAAGCTCGAGTTCCATCGCTTGCTCGCGCAGCTCGCGCCGCCGCCCGCGATCCCGAAGAGCTTCCGAACGATCACCACCGAGGCCGAGCTGCTCGAGGTCGTGGCGGACATCCGGGCGGCGGGCCGGCTCGCGCTCTACACCGCGGCCGAGGGCTTCGACCCCATCTCGGCGCCTGTGGCGGGCCTCGCCCTGGCGTGGACCGAGGACGCCGCGGTGTACGTGCCGACGGGCCACCTCTACGCCGGCGCGCCCGAGCAGCTGACGATGGAGCGGGTGGTCGCGATCCTGCGGCCGCTGCTTCAGGAGCTGCCGCTCGAGGTCGGTGATCTGAAGCGCGAGCTCCTCCTCTCTCACCGCCATGGCGTGTCGCTCCCGCGCGTGCGCTTCGACGCGATGCTCGCGAGCTACCTCGTCGATCCCGAGCGGCACGGCCACTCGCTCGAGGAGATCGCGCGGAGCGAGCTGAGCCAGCCGCTCTCGCCCTACGAGGCGCTCACCGACAAGAAGCGCGGTCAGGTGCAGAGGGCGCTCTCCGACGTCGAGGTCGAGCGGGTCCGCGACTACGCCGGCGGCCGCGCCCACGTCATCGCCAGCGCCTCGCGCCTCCTCGAGCCGCGCATCGAGGTTCAGGGCTTGCGACCGCTGCTCGACGGGGTCGAGCTCCCGCTCGCCCGCGTCCTCGCGCGGATGGAGCGCGAGGGCATCCGCGTCGACGCCGCGTACCTCGGCAAGCTCAGCGCCGAGTACGCGAAGCGCATCGAGGCGCTCGAGGCCCAGTGCCGCGCGCTCGCGCCGGAGCTCAAGATCAACTCGCCGCGCTCGCTCGAGACCGTCCTCTTCGATCAGCTCGGCCTCCCCGTCGTCAAGCGCACGAAGACCAGCCGCTCGACCGATCACGACGTGCTCGAGGAGCTCGCGAGCCAGCACCCGCTGCCCAAGCTCATCTTGGAGCACCGCATGTTGAGCAAGCTCAAGGGCACCTACCTCGACGCGCTGCCGCGACAGATCCACCCGGAGACCGGCCGCATCCACACACGCTTCAACCAGGCGGTCGCGGCGACGGGCCGGATGAGCTCGAGCGATCCGAACCTGCAGAACATCCCGATCCGCACCGACGAGGGCCGCACCATCCGCGACGCCTTCATCGCGCGGGAGGGCTGGCAGCTGATGAGCGCCGACTACTCGCAGATCGAGCTGAGGGTCTTGGCGCACCTGAGCGGCGACGAGGATCTGGTCGACGCCTTCACCAAGGACGAGGATGTCCACGTGCGCACCGCCAAGGCGGTCTTCGGCGTCGACGACGCGGGCGTCACCCGCGACCTGCGCGGCCAGGCGAAGACCGTGAACTACGCCGTGATCTACGGCCAGACCCAGTTCGCGCTCGCGCGCAACCTCGGCATCTCGAAGACCGAAGCGAAGCGCTACATCGACGCCTTCTTCGAGAAGTACGCCGGCGTCGCGCGCTTCATGGACGAGACGGTCGAGCAGGCGCGCAAGACCGGCGGCGTGCGCACGGTGATGGGCCGCTGGCGGACCCTGCCCGACATCCGCAGCAAGAACCGCGGCCTGCGCGCAGCGGCCGAGCGCGTCGCCCGCAACACGCCGATCCAGGGCACCGCGGCCGATCTGATGAAGGTCGCGATGGTCCGCATCGATCGCGCGATCGAGGAGGCCGAGCTCTCGAGCCGCATGATCCTCACCGTCCACGACGAGCTCGTCTTCGAGGTCGCCCCCGGCGAAGAGGACGCGCTCCGCACGCTGGTGAAGGACCGCATGGAGCACGTCATGGACCTCGCGGTCCCCCTCGTCGCCGACGTCGGCATCGGCCGCACGTGGAACGCGGCCCACTGAGTTGCTGGGCGCGCGCTTCGCGAGCGCGCGCCCCGAGCTACGGCGGCACCGACCAGCGGGCGCTTCCCATCCTCGGTGTCCAGTCAGCCGGACCGCTCCGCTCGGCGTTCCCCGAGCGCCGTGATCTTGCGACAGGCCTTGAGAGAGCCGCACAGCGTCACGCCGAGTCCGCGCCCGGTGTTGCATGTCCCGAGATCGAGTCGGTTTAGGCGGCCACGAACTGCGTCCGCGAGGAGGACCAGCGCCTCGACCTCGTCGCCAGCCTCGGGGTGATGCCGATCGGGAGCCGCGCGTCGGTTCCCGATGTAGCGGTGCGCAGCCCGGACTGCGTCCTCGGTCACCCGCAGCGCCCG
>JAEZBP010000183.1 GCA_023427125.1 Pseudomonadota bacterium
CGCGCCGATCGCGCTCCTGGCGCTCCTCGGCCTCGCGCTCATCCGGCGGCGGCGCCTCGAGGGCTGAGCATCACGGCGGGGAACGCCGGGACGGCCCCCGTCGCCTGATGGCCGCTCGGGCCACGACATCTCCATGTTTCGGAGTTTGAACCGCAAAGAGCGCAAAGAGCGCAAAGAGAAACAGGGACGATCCCCCCTTTGCGCCCTTTGCGCGCTTTGCGGTTAAAAATCCCATCGAGCCTCGAAGCTCAGCGGGGACCGAGGATACGGAAGCTACGGGCGGGGAGGCTCAGTGAGCCGCCGTCGACGCTCTCGTCGCTCAAGAGATCGCGGTAGGCGCCGGCCGGGATGGTCACGGGGCGCGCCGCGTCGGCGCGGTTGATCGCGACGGTGACGTCGTCGCCGCCGCAGCCGCCCATCGTGTAGACCCACGTGTCTCGGTCGGCGTCGATGGTGCGGCGCCGGCCGCGGGTCAGCGCGCGGGTCTCGACGCGCAGCCGCGCCAGCGCGCGCACCCGATCGCGCAGCGCGCGCTGGTGCGCGTTCAGCGAGGCGTCGCTCCACGGCATCATGCGGCGGTTGTCGGGATCGCCGCCGCCGGCGAGGCCGATCTCGTCGCCGTAGTAGATCAGCGGGATGCCGGGGTTGGTCATCATGATCGCGAACGCGACGCCGAGCCGCTCGTAGGGCGCGGCGTCGGTCGGCTGCGAGGGGCGCCAGTCCCAGCCGTTGCCGGGGTTGCTGCCCTCGCGGCAGCTGCCGATCTCGCGGCTCGCGAAGTGGATCGCCCGCGGGATGTCGTGGTTGCCGATCCACGTCGTCATGATGGCCTCGGGGCCGTAGAACGTGTCGTTGCCGTCCATGAAGCCGGCGAGGCTCTCGAGGTCGCCGCCCGCGGTGAACACCGCCTCGCAGAGCCGGGCCTTGAGCGGGAAGTCGAACTGGCCGTCGAGCATCGTGTCGGGATCGACGTAGCGGCTCAGCAGCGGGCGGTCGTCGTACGCGAAGGTCTCGCCGACCAGGTAGAAGCGATCGCCCTCGGGCGCGGCGATCTCGGCGTTCAACGCATTGCGCAGATCGGTCAGCCAGCTCAGCGGCACGTGCTTGATGGCGTCGAGCCGGTAGCCGTCGATGCCGTACTCGCGCGCCCACCAGATCGCGTCGTTCACGCTCCAGCGGCGCGGCGCCTCCAGATCGAAGTCGAACGCCGGCAGGTAGTCGGTGAACGCGCAGCGCAGGCCCCAGTAGGGATCGTCCCAGAGGTTCTCCGGGCCGCAGAGCGGGAGGCGGCCGTCGCTCCGATACGCGAACCAGTCGGGGTGCGCGGCGTAGAGCCCGCTCTCGCTGTCGACGTGGTTCATCACGTAGTCGAAGAGCACCTTCATCGGCCGGCCGTCGGCGCCGGTCGTGGCGTGCGCGCCGTCGACGAACGCGCGCAGGTCCGCCTCGGTGCCGATGCGGCTCTCGACCGCGGGCCGCGGCGAGGGGTTGCGCGGGTCGGTGTACGAGATGTTCGCCGGCGAGGGCCAGTAGCCGTGATAGCCGGAGTAGGTGTGCGGATCGCTGCCCGGATCGATCGCGGCGCCGGCCGTGTCGCGGTTCTCGTAGGGCGCGCTCAGCCAGACCGCCGTGACGCCGAGGTCCGCGAGGTAGCCGAGGCGGTCGGTGGCGCCCGCGAGATCGCCGCCCTCGTACTGCCCGCTCGGTCCGCTCGTGGCGTCGCCGTCGCTCACGCCGCTCACGGGGCTGGCGCCGTCGTCGGAGTCGGCGAAGCGATCGACCATCGCGAAGTACATGACCGCATCGCGCCAGTCGAACTCGTCGAGCTCGCCGCAGCCGGTCGAGCAAACGAAGAGCACGCCGTTCAGCCCGTCACCGCCGAGGCCATCCGGGACGAAGTCGTCGGCGTTCGGATCGGCGATCCAGTCGGTGCCGTCGATGATGAGCTTGTACTCGTGGCGGCCGATCGGCTCGATCGTCGCCGTCACGGTCCACGCGCCGTCGCTGCCGCGCTCCATGACGAGCGCGCCCTCGCCCGGGTTGCGCGCCCACTCGGCCGGATCGCTCGGTCGCGGGGTGAAGGTGCCGCTGACCCACACGCTGCTCGCGCCGGCGTTCACGTAGCGGAACGTGATCTCGTTGCAGGGAGGCGGCGGCGGCCCCGCGTCGGTCTCCGGCGGCATCGCGCCGTCCTGCGCGCAGGCCGCGTCCGTCGCCACGCCGCCCTCACCGCGGCAGCGATCGCGCCAGGTGGGCAGCGGCTCGGCGTCGCGCTCGAGCGAGGGCCCGCCGTCCGGGACGAAGGGCGTGACCATCCCCTCGACGACGCAGCCCGGCGCGAGCAGCAGCGCCGATCCAAGCACGAAGGCGCGATGACTCATCTCCCGATGGCTCCCGTGACGCGAGGAAGAAAGCAGCGTCGACGATGTCACCGCCCTCCGCGCCGTGCAATGGCGCTCAGCGCGTGTGATGGACGCCCATCCCGCTCGCGTCGCAGCCCGCGAGGAGCTCGCGGACGCGGGCGTCGAGCGTGCCGTCGCGCTCGAGCTCGAGCAGCGCGTCGAGCTCCGGGACCCGCGCGCCCTCGCCCTCGCTCCGCACCACGGCCACGTAGTAGAGCATCAGCCCCTGCAGCGCGCGGACGTTCACCGCGACCGGATCGACCGGGTCGCGTCCGTCCTCGATCACCGCCGCGGCCATCGAGAGCATCAGCTCGGGGGTGTAGGGGTGGGTCGTGTTCTCGGCGCGCGGCGTGAAGGCCAGCGCCAGGTCCGTGCAGACGACGACCGAGACCTGCCGGGTCTCTATGGTCCACATGAGCATCTGGCGGCGCAGCTCGTGCGCGCGCGCGCTCGTGGGATCCTCGTGCAGCGAGCGGATCATCGCCGCGAAGCCGGCGAGGTGGCGCCGGGTGAGGTTCTCGGGATCGATCTCGGTGTCGACGTCCTCGCCGCAGTGGTAGGCGTCGACGTAGAGCTCGACCGGCCCGCTCGCGCAGGGCACGTCGTAGAGGTCGACGACGTGTCCGTCCGGGCCTGCGCCGACGTTGCCGCGGCGCGCGCCGGCCCCGCGCTCGGGATCGCGCAGGAGCGGGACCTGGCCGTCGGGGCACTCGTAGTTGGCGACGTACGCGTAGTCGGTGCGGCCCATCCCGCCGTTCATGTGGCAGAGCTGGACGGGATCGGCCGCCGTCCCGCTTCCCACGACGCGCGCGTCGCCGCCCCCGCTCGGCTCGCGCGCGTCCGTCGTCGCGCTCGTGGCGGCCCCACACCCCGGCGCGATCACGACGGACGCGATCCCGACGAGCACCCCGATCCACTTGGTCATGCCGGGCCACGATAGCGCATCGGAGGACTGGGACGCTTGCCCATCCGGAGCGCCCCGCGCATAGACCGGCCCGCGTGGAAGAGAGCCCCCCGACGAGCGTCCGTGGCGAGCTGCGCGCGCTCCTCGTGCTGACCGCGCCGATCGCGCTCACCAACTTCGGCACGATGCTGCTCGGCCTCGTCGACACCGCGGTGGTCGGGCGCCTCGGCGAGACGGCGCTCGCCGCCGTCGGGCTCGGGAGCGCGGTGTTCTTCACGGTGTGCGTGGCCGGCCTCGGGTGGATGCTGGCGCTCGATCCCTTGATCGCGCAGGCGCTCGGCGCGCGCGAGGGCGGGCACGCGCAGCACGTGCTCATCCAGGGGCTCTGGGTCGCGCTGCTCGGCGCCCTGCCGGTCTCGCTCGCGATCTTCGGCGCCGGCGCGCTGCTCGAGACGGCGGGCATCGAGGCGGAGACCGCGGCGCAGACCCGCGCGTACCTGCACGCGCGCCTGCCGGCCGTGCTGCCATGGATGATGCTCGCCGCCTCGCGGGCGTTCCTCCAGGCCCGCACCACGACGCGCCCGCTCGTCGTGGGCGTGGTGGTGGCCAACGTGATCAACCTGCCGCTCACGTGGCTCCTCGTCTTCGGCGACCGGGCGCTGATCGACCTCGGCCTGCCCGGGCTCGGCGTGCCGAGGATGGGCACGGCGGGCGCGGGGCTCGCGAGCGCCGTCGCCACCGTCGCGCAGCTCCTGATCGCGCTCTTCGCCGTGCGCGCGCTCTGGCAGCCCGAGGCTCCCGAGACGCGCGACGCGGTCTCGCGATCGTATCGACCGGACGGAACGATCGTGTGGCGCGTGCTGCGGCTCGGGACGCCGATCGGCCTCAGCCTGCTGGCGGAGGTCATGAGCTTCTCGATCGTCGCCGTGCTGATGGGCAACCTCGGCCGGCGCTCGCTCGCGAGCCACAACGTCGCGATCGCGCTGGCGAGCGCGACCTTCCAGATGGCGCTCGCGCTCGGCGCCGCGGCCTCCGTGCGGGTCGGCCACGCGATCGGCCGGGAGGACGCCGAAGGCACGCGGCGCGCGGGCCTGGTCGCGATCGCGAGCGGCGGCACGGCGATGCTGCTGAGCTCGATCACCTTCATCGCGATCCCGAGGCCGCTCGCGCGGATCCTCACCGACGAGGTCGGGGTGATCGAGGCGGCGGTCCCGCTCCTCGCGGTCGCCGCCGCGTTCCAGCTCTCCGACGGAGTGCAGGCGGTCGCGGCCGGCGTGCTCCGCGGCGCGGGCGACACGACCGTGCCCCTGATGGCGAACCTCGCGGGCCACTACGCGATCGGCATCCCGATCGGCGCGGCGCTCGCGTTCGGCGCCGGCTGGGGCGCGGTCGGCCTGTGGTGGGGCCTGAGCGCGGGCCTCACCGCCGTCGCGGTCCTGCTCACGGTCCGCTTCTGGATGCTCAGCCGCCGCGCGATCCAGCGCGCGTAGGCGCGCGCCAGCCACCCCGCGCTTGCCCTGCTCCGCTGCGCGTCGGATGCTCCGGGCCCCTCGGAGGTCCCCGACGTGACGATCCGGATCGATCCCACCGCCTCGCTCCTCGCTGCGCTCGCGCCCGGGCTCGTGCTCGGCTGCTCCGGTCAAGCCGAGGAGGATCCCAACCCGAGCGGCGGCGGCGGCAGCGCGCGCTACGCGGCGCGCGCCGAGGCCTCCTCGCAGTTCCTCGACGCCTACGCGGCCACCAACCGCTTCCGCCTCGGGCGGCCCCGCGCGATCGAGGTGCTGCCCGACGGAAGCGGCGTGCTCTTCCTGCGCTCGCCGGCGCGGAGCTTCGAGGGCTCGCTCTCCTTCTTCGACGCCGCCGCGGGCGAAGAGCGCGTGATCCTCACCGCCGCGCAGCTGCTCGAAGGCGCCGAAGAGGAGCTGACCGCTGAGGAGCGCGCGCGTCGCGAGCGCATGCGCCTGACCGCGAGCGGCATCGCCTCGTTCCGCGTCTCGAGCGACGGCGCGACGATCCTCGTGCCCCTCTCGGGCCGGCTCTTCGTGGTCGAGCGCGCGCGCATCGGCGAGCCCTCGGCGGTGCGCGAGCTCGAGAGCGCCGCGGGGCCGGCGGTCGATCCGCGCTTCAGCCCCGACGGCACGAAGATCGGCGTGGTGCGCGACGGCGATCTCTACGTCATCGACGTGGCGACGGGCGCCGAGCGCAGGCTCACCACGAAGCGCTCGGACGACGTGCAGAACGGCCTCGCCGAGTTCGTCGCGCAAGAAGAGATGGGCCGGATGCGCGGCTTCTGGTGGTCGCCCGACGGCGCGTCGATCGCGTACCAGGAGACCGATCACGCGGGGATGGAGCGCATGCACATCCTCGATCCGATGCACCCCGAGGACGACGCGGCGGCCTGGCCCTATCCGCGGCCCGGGCAGCAGAACGCGAGCGTGCGCCTCGGCGTGATCGCGGCGAGCGGCGGCGCGACGACCTGGGTGGAGTGGGATCGCGAGCGCTACCCCTACCTCGCGTCGGTGAGCTGGTCGTCCTCGGCGCCGCTGACCGCGCTGGTGCAGAGCCGCGAGCAGCAGGACGCCGCGCTCCTCGCGATCGATCCGGCGACCGGCGCCGCCCGCGAGCTCCTCACCGAGCACGACGACGCGTGGATCAACCTCGACCAGACCGTCCCCCGGTGGATCCAGCGCGGCACGCAGCTCTTGTGGAGCACCGAGCGCGAGGGCAGCTGGCAGCTCGAGCTGCGCGACGCGAGCGGGCAGCTCTTGCGCGCGCTGACGCCGCCGGGCTTCGGCTACCGCAGCGTGATCGAGGTGGACGAGGCGCGCGGCGAGGTGTGGGTGCTCGCGAGCGCGGAGCCGAGCGAGACGCACGTCTATCGCGTGCCGCTCTCGGGCGAGGGCGAGCCCGTGAAGGTGACCGACGAGCCGGGCGAGCACGGCGCGGTGGTCGCGCGCGATGGATCGCTCTGGGTGGAGACGCGAGAGACCGAGGCCGGCGAGTCGACGGTGGTGCGCCGCCGCGAGGGCGAGCCGGCCGGTGAGCTGCGGCACGACGCCGAGGCGGCGCCCTTCACGCCGAACATCACGTTCGAGACGGTCGGCGAGCGCGAGCTGCGCGCGGCGATCGTGCGGCCGCGCGCCTTCGAGGAGGGCGCTCGCTACCCGGTGATCCTGCATGTCTACGGCGGGCCGCATCACCGCAACGTGGTGCGCGCGCCGCTGCGCCATCACTACCTGCTCTCGCAGTGGCAGGCCGATCACGGCTTCATCGTCGTGATGGTCGACGGTCGCGGCACGCCGTTTCGTGATCGCGCGTGGGAGCGGGCGATCGACGGCGACTTCATCTCGGCGCCGCTCGAGGATCAGGTCGACGCGCTCCGCGCGCTCGCCGAGCGCCACGCGGAGCTGGACCTCGAGCGCACCGGCATCTGGGGCTGGAGCTTCGGCGGCTACTTCAGCGCGATGGCCGCGCTGCGCCGCCCCGACGTCTTCCGTGCGGGCGTCGCCGGCGCGCCGGTGAGCGAGTGGCGCGACTACGACACGCACTACACCGAGCGCTACCTCGGCCTGCCGGAGGCCGAGGGCGAGGAGGGCGCCTACCACCGCTCCTCGGTGCTCACGTTCGCGGTCGACGCGCCGGCCGAGGATCACCGTCCGCTCCTCATCATCCACGGCACCGCCGACGACAACGTCTACTTCAGCCACGCGCTCAAGCTGCAGAACGCGCTCTTCCGCGCCGGCCGCCCCGCCGACCTGCTCGCGCTGAGCGGCCTGACCCACATGGTCCCCGAGTCGATCATCATGCGCCGCATGCACGAGCGGGTGATGTCCTTCTTCGAAGCGCACCTCCGCCGCTGATCGCTCCGAGCTTCGGGGTCGTCGCCCTCGCCGGGGCGTCGCCGCCGTCGCCGTTGCTTCGCGCCGCCGTCGCATCGCCGTTACTTCGCGCCGCTGTCGCGCCTCGCCGTAGCGGGCGGTTCGGTCGGGTGGCCCCGGGGGATTGCTCCCCCGGGGCTCCCACAGATCCGGACGTGCGGAGTTACCGCATCCGGCTCCTCGGGCCGTGCGTTCACGTACCGCGGACGTAGGAGTGGACGATCCTCGGC
>JAEZBP010000684.1 GCA_023427125.1 Pseudomonadota bacterium
GCGGGGGCCGTCTCGGTGGCGAACGCGCGAGCGCTCTCGAGGGCGCGCGCGGCGTGGACCCGCGCCCGACCGAGCGGGCCGCCGGCGGCGATCAGCGGGCCGCCCTCGTGCACGATGTCGGCGGCGGTGCCCGCCGAGACGTGCGGCGCCTTGTAGAGCGTGCCCGCGTAGCGGGTGCCCCACACGTACGCGCGCACCTCCTCGTCGGTCGCCCCGTACTTCGCCAGTGTGTCCGCGTACTCCGCCTGCGCGCGCTGCCGCGCCTTGAAGAGGAACATCTGCACGCGCGAATAGAAGTTCACCGCGCCGTCGCCGCTCGTCTCGACCGCGCAGAAGATCGCCTCGGGGTAGCGCTCGGTGATCACGCTCTGCACGCCGTCGCTCACGCCGCTCGAGGGCATGCAGCCGAAGGGCTTCACGCTCAGCGTCATGTGCGCCTTCTGGTTCACGACGTTCATGATGAGCTTGGCCACCTCCATGTGGCCCTCACCGCCGCGCAGCTCCTGGTTGTAGTAGCTGTGCCCGGCCCTCGCGACGTCGTCCATGTCGGGCAGGTGGTGGCCATGGAGGCCCATCAGGTGCGCCCAGCTCTGCCACCACACGCGGAGCGCGATCTCGGCGAAGAAGAGGCCGCCGAGCGTGAGCCCCACGTCGCTCCCGGCGAGGCCGAACTTGCCGCCGTCGGCGCCCTTCAGGCTCATCCGCGCCTTGGTGTCGTGGCGGAACTCCCAGATGTTGTAGAGCAGGAGGTTCGCGATGACCTGGATGTCCACCTCGGCGCCCTCGGTCTCGAGGAAGCGCTGGAGGTGGTAGTTGCCGTCGCCCTCGGTGGTCATCGCCCAGAACTCGCCGAGCACCGCGACCTTCGGCTTCGGGCGGAGTCGATCGACCTCGACCGCCGCGAAGATCCTCCGGGCCCGCCAGATGGCCGCGAGGATCGAGCTCTTCGCCTCGAGCGCGTCGTAGATCGCCTTCTTCGCGTCCTTCACGGCCTGATCGGTCGCGCCCTCCACGACCTCGTAGGGCCGGAGGCGATAGCTGATCAGGTTGATGATGTCGCCGGCGAAGAGGCACTTGCCGATCGTGAGGAAGAACTCGGGATCGAGCTTGAGCCCGAGCTCCTCGCCCGAGGCCTGCTTGAGCCCTCCGGTCTGCTGGAAGAGCAGCACGCGGAAGCCGTCGAAGCCCGCGTCGCGCAGCGCCTTCCGGTACTCGGTCACGTACATGCCGAAGCGGCAGGGGCCGCAGGCGCCCGCCGTCAGGAAGACGTAGCGGTCGACGACCTCCTGGCTCGTGAGGCCCTCCTCGTCGCGAAGGCGGGAGAGCTCTTTGACCAGGTTGCCGACCGTGAAGTAGGTCGGGTTGCACTGCCCGCGGTTGCCGAACTCCTTACCGAAGCGGAGGGCATCGGTGTCCGGGCAGTCGAGCGAGCGCACCTGGTAGCCGAGCCCCTTGAGGCCGCCCTCGACGAGGTAGTCGTGCGCGATGGTCAGGCCGCCGACGAGCAGGGTGGTGTGCGCCTTCTGGCTCGCGCCGAAGAAGGGGTTCACCATCGCGTCCTGCCACTGCTCTTTCGGCGCCTCGAGCCCGAGCCGCGCCTTCTCCTCGGCCTCGAACTTCGCCAGCTCCGCCTCGATGTCCACCGCGTTGATGTCGATCTCGCTCATGGTCTCTCCCCCATGGGTGTGGGTGTTCATGCTCGCACCACTCCGTCTCTCTTCTTCTTGCCCAGCTGGACGAGGCCCTTGCCGGCGGCCTCGCGCGCGTCTCTCTCGGGATCGGCGGCGCGCTGATACGTCGCGAGCCGCGCCTCGACGTCCTCGATCTGCTTCTCGAGCGCCGGGTCCCGCCGCGCGAGCGCCGCGAGCTGCGCCTTCTTCATCCGGAAGAGCTCGAGCCGCTTCTCGTCGATGCGGCGGGCGAGCTCGGTCTTCTTCGCCGCCATGTCTTCGAGCCGCTCCTGGTGGAGCTTCAGCGAGTGGGCGTAGGTCTTCACGCGGATCTTGATCGAGCCGCCCGGCTTGTTCGCGTCGAGATCGTGGAGGGCAGAGTAGGGCACCGCGCTCTTCTCGACGATGCGATCGATGATGCCGTAGGTCGGCGCGTCGTGGCCGCACTTGAAGCTCGAGAGATCGAGCAGGACCACGTTCGGGTGGCGGGCCGCGAACTTCGCCGCCCACACCTTCATCGCGCTGTTGGCCGAGTAGTTCTCCGGCCACACGTCGTTGATGTCGAGCGGCGAGGCGATGAGCCCCTTGTCGAGGTCCTCCTGGAAGAAGCGGCGCAGCCACGCGGGATCCTTCGGGATCGAGCGGATCGAGAGGATCGGGTAGCCGAGCACCGAGAACTCCTCCGGGATCCCGTGGTGGAGGCCGGGGTCCGAGTGGTAGGGCCGGCCGATCATCAGGATCGCGACGCGGTTCTCGTGCTCGACCTGCTCGAGGATCGCGCGGCCCTTGTGCTGGAGGTCGGCCTCGAAGCGCTCGAGCGCGAGGAAGGCCTGGTCGACCGCGAAGTTGCTCTCGTCCTCGGTGCAGGCGAGCTCGCCCTGGAAGGTGCGGAAGAGGATCTCCTTCATCCGCACCGGCTCGGCGAAGCTCAGCGCCGGGTCGTGGTAGCGGATGCCGCGGGTCGCGAAGAAGTCCTGTTCCTTCGTGAACGCCGCCTTCATCACGTCGGGGGTGCCGGCGACGATCGGGCACGTCGTGTGATCGGCCGCGTGGTCGATGAAGCAGGGGACGTGGGTGAGGATCGGGAAGAAGATCGCGTCGAGGGGCTTCTGCTTGCTCTCCTCCGACATGTGCTTGTGGAAGAAGAGGTTGTGGAAGTGGGCCTGCGCGACCTTGCTCGGGTAGCAGGGGTCGACCGAGCCGTACTTGCCGCCCTCGGCGAACATCTCCTCGCCGGACTCGTCGCTCCAGACGATGTTGCGCGGGTCGACGCCGAGCGCCTGGAAGTACGCGGTCCAGAAGGGGCCGGTCGAGTACATGTTCAGGACGCGCGGCATGCCGATCCGCCAGCGGCGCCGCTTCTTCGCGGCCTCCTCGTCCGAGCGAAGGAACGGCCGCTTCACCCGCTGATGCTCGATCGAGCCCCAGAACGTGCGCTTCGGGACCAGCTCCTCGACCGTGCCGGCCTCGGGCACCGGCTCGACGCCCTTGACCCTCTGGAACGCGACCCGGCCCTCGTAGGTCACGAGGTTCGGGAACTGCTTCAGGATCTCTTTGCGCTCACGCACCAGATCGAGCATCGCCTCCTTGGACTCGACCATGCCCTTCTCACACGAGAAGCCGCTGATGTAGCGGGAGGTCGAGCCGTCGGGCCGAACGGCGTCGATGAACGTGCGCGAGCACTCGTTCGCGCAGAAGTGGCAGACCGTCTCCGCGTCGTTCTTCGTCGTGTACTGCAGATCGATCGCGCCCTCGAGGCCGATGAACGTGGAGTGGCCGCGCCGCTTCACGACCCGCAGGGTCTCCATCGCCGCGCCGATCGCGCCCGCCTCGCCGCTGTGCGGGTGGACGTAGACCTCGGCGCCCGGGACGCGCTCCTTGATGTAGTCGACCTGCGCCTTGACCGCGGCGAGGTTGTACTGGGTGCCGCCCTGCAGCACGAACTTGCGCCCGAGGGCGGCCAGGCGCGGGACGCCGACGACGTACTGCCAGACGTTCTTCGGCAGGACCTGCGCGAGCCCGGCGAGGAGCTCCTCCTTGCTGAAGCCCTCCTTCTGGAAGTTCACCCGATCGGTGTCGAGGAAGACCGCGCAGCCGTAGCTGAAGCGCGGGGCGAGCTCGGCCGCGAACGCGGTCTCGGCGTACTGCGTCACGGGCAAGCCGAACTGATCGGCCATCGCCTGGAGCAGCATCCCGTTGCCGGCCGAGCACTGGTTGCTCAGCTTGAACGACTTGATGTCGCCGTTCTCCATGAAGAGGACCTTGATGTCCTGCCCGCCGATGTCGCAGATGACGTCGACGTCGCCGAAGAAGCGGGTCGCGCTCATCATGTGCGCGCCGGTCTCGACGCTGTTCACGTCGGCCTTCAGCGTCTCCTCGAGGACGTCGGCCGCGTAGCCGGTCGCGCCGAAGCCGAGGATCTCGAGCGACGCGCCCTGCGCCTCCACCCGCTCGCGCAGATCGCGCAGGAGATCCTTCGTGTCCTGGATCGGGTTGCCCTTCGAGAGCGTGTAGACCTTGAGGAGGACCTCGCCCTCTTCGCTCAGCAAGACGGCCTTGCTCGAGGTGCTGCCTCCGTCGAGGCCGACCACCGCGCGCACCACCTGCCCCGGCGCGAAGCGGGCCTCCTCGAACTTCGGCACGCGGTAGGCCTCGACGAAGGTGCCGAGCTCGCCGGTGTCCTTCGCGAGCGGCGGGCCCGCGCTCTCGCCGAGGCGCGCCTTGCGGCCCTCGGTGATGTAGGTCTTGAGGCCCTCGATGCCGGTGTAGCGGCCGACCTCGGCGGGCTCGTGCAGGCCGTACATCACCGCGCCGTACGCCGCGTAGAGCTCGGCGTTCTGCGGGACCACGATGAGCTCTTCGATCGGCAGATCGGGGACCTGGAAGCCGCGCTCGGCCCACACCTCGGGGATGCGCTTGCGCCAGCACTCCTGCAGGAAGGGCAGGTAGGTGTTGGGCCCGCCGAGCAGGAGCACCTTCGGCCGCAGCGTGTTGCCGCGGGTCAGCACCGAGAGGTTCTGCATCACGATCGCGTCGGCGAGCGAGCAGAGGATCTCGGGCGAGGGGATGCCGGTCTTCACCAGGTTGACGATGTCGGTCTCCGCGAACACGCCGCACTTGGCCGCGACGTGGTGGAGCTTCTCGTCGTCGAAGTGGAGCTTGACGGTCTCGCTCGCCGCCATGCCCACCTTGATCATGCACTTGTCGATGGTGGCGCCGGTCCCCGACGCGCACTTGTCGTTCATGGAGCAGGTCGCGGTCTTCTCGCCGGTCTCCTTGCTCTCCTTGAAGATGATGATCTTCGCGTCCTGCCCGCCGAGCTCGACCACGCTGCCCGCGTCGGGGTGCAGGGTCTCGACCGCGAGCGTGACCGCGTTGACCTCCTGAACGAACTTCGCGCCGAGCGGCTCCTCGAGCGGCCCGCCGCCCGAGCCGGTGATGAAGAGGCGGACGTCGCCGGGCTCGACGTCGGCGAAGGCCTGGCCGATCCGCAGCAGGAACTCGTGCACGCACTCCGGCTGCTTGGTGTGGTGCCGCTTGTAGTCGTTCCAGAGGATCGCCTTGGTGTGCGGGTCGACGACGACCGCCTTCACGGTGGTCGATCCCACGTCCAGCCCGATGACGATCGCTTGTCCCATGCTGCCCTCCGGCGTGCGCCCGGCGCCCGCCCTCCCTCGGTCTCGATGTGCCCTCCGAACGACCGAGGGCGGGGACTGTCACTGACGTCAGTGTCATTAGCCGGGATCGGTCCCGGTCGTCAAGGGGGGGCGCCCCATGCCCCTGCCCCTGCCCTCGCCCACGCACGTCGGGCAAGGGCAGGGGCAGGGTGGAAACGCAAGCAGCGCGCACCTGGCGCGAGCTGCCCCCATGGGAGCGGCGGCGGGCGCGCTCATGGTTCTGGCCATGGAGCTGGCTGCCGAGCGATCGCCCCGCCCGCTGTTCCACGCGATCGAGCTCGGGGCGTGGCACGGCGCCTGGACCATCGCGGTCGGGAGCGTCCCCGCGGCGGCCGCGTACACGCAGCGCTACGGCGCGATGGAGCTGCCCTGGGCCTCGCTCGCGGCGCAGCTCGGCACCTT
>JAEZBP010000211.1 GCA_023427125.1 Pseudomonadota bacterium
GGTCGGGCTCGCAGTGGATCGTCGCGTGGTCGGACGCGGCGGCCGATCCCGAGCCGGTCACCTGCTTCGCGCGCGCCCCGAGCAGCTGCGACTTCGAGGCGCGCTTCGCGATCGTCGATCCCGACGGCACGATCGCGCGCGCCCCCGAGGTGCTCGCGTCGGGCGAGGGCACCCACCAGGTCGCGGCGGTGAGCGCCGATCCGGAGACCGGCGCCGCGCTCTTCGTCTACATCGTGGCCATCGACGACAACGGCGACGGCAGGGCCGATCGCACGGACGCCTTCGGCCGCATGATGGCGGCCGACGGAACGCTCGGGGCCGCGCAGTCGATCTCGCGCGGCGCGATGGTGCGCAACGGCGCACGGGTCGCGCGTGGCGCGGGCGCGTATTGGATCAGCTACATCGCCGGCGGCTCGCTCACGACCGCGCGCTGGCCCGACGGCGCCGCCATTTCGGACACCCCGACGCCGCGCGGGATCACCGGCTGGGTCTCGCAGATCGCGTCGGCGCAGGACGGCAGGCTGGCGGTCTGGGTGAACGAGGGGGCGGACCCGACCACGACCGATCAGCGCCTGCTCGTGCTCAGCCCGAGCGGCGTCATGCGCTCACAGGCCGCGCTCGAGGTGGTCCACGGCGGCGGCGGCCCCGGGATCGCGTGGATCGGCGGCCGCCTCTTCGTGAGCGATCGCGACGGGACGAACGGCGTCATCGAGCTCGTCGAGCTCGATCCGAGCGGCGGCGGAGAGCTCGGGCGGAGCACCATCTTCGAGTCGGGCGCGGCCGGCCTCTTCAACGGCCTCGACGCGACGAGCGCCGGCGAGGCGTTCGTCTTCGAGGCGAACAACCGCTTCGAGCAGCTCCTGAACGTGCATCGGCCCTGATCGACCGCGGGCGAGGGGGGCCGCGGGGCGCCGACGAGGGACCCTGGGCGGGGGTTGACCGGCGCGCCTCCACTGATTAACCCGCTGTGCCCGCAGCAGGGCCATACGCAGCGGAGCGACCAAGGTATGATCGTCGTCGACCGGGTTTCCAAGTACTACGGCGAGCACGCCGCCGTTCGCGATCTCGACTTCACCATCGAGGCGGGCCAGTGCGTCGGCTTCCTCGGGCTCAACGGCGCCGGCAAGAGCACCACGCTGCGCCTCCTGAGCTGCCTCCTCCTCCCCACCTCGGGGCGGATCACCATCCGCGGCTTCGACGCCGAGACCGATCCACACGAGATCCGCAAGCTCATCGGCTACCTGCCCGACACGCCGCCGCTCTACCCGGAGATGACCGTGGAGCGCTACCTCCGCTTCGCCGGCAAGCTCCGCCGCATGAGCCGCGCGGATCTCGAGAAGCGCTTGCCCGAGGCGCTCGAGAGGACCGCGCTGACGGCCGTCCGCGAGCAGCCGATCAACACGCTCTCCCACGGCTACAAGCAGCGGGTCGGCATCGCGCAGGCGATCATCCACCGGCCCGCCCTGCTGATCCTCGACGAGCCCATCCAGGGCCTCGACCCGGTGCAGATCGTCGAGATGCGCGAGCTCATCCGCGCGCTCAGCGGCGAGCACACCATCCTCCTCAGCTCGCACAACCTCCTCGAGGTCGAGCGCACCTGCGATCGGGTGCTGATGCTCAGCCACGGCCGCATCGTCGAGCAGGGCGCGCCGTCGAGCGCCCGCACGCACGGGGCGGAGCTCGAGGTGCGCGGCGGCGAGGAGGCGGTGCGCGCCGCGCTGGTCGGGCTCGAGGGCCTCGCGATCGCGGCGCTCACCCCGCTCGAAGAGGAGATCCTGCGAGTGAAGATCGAGTCGCCCACCGACATGCGCGAGGCGATCGCGGCGCGGATCGTGGAGCGAGGGCTCGGCCTGCGCCGGCTCGAGCGCGCCTCCACCGCGCTCGAGGACGCCTTCCTCCAGCTCCGCGGCGGCAGCGAGGAGGCGCAGGCGTGAGGAACATCGGCCTCATCCTCTCACGGGAGCTCGGCAGCTACGTGCGCACCCCGAGCGCGTACTTCATCGCGGCGGCGGTGCTGCTCGTCGACGGGCTGCTCTTCAACGCGTTCGCGGTCGGCGAGCGCCGCCTGAGCTCCGAGGTGCTCCAGATCTTCTTCTACTTCGCGGGCATCGTGACGATGGGCGGCGGCGTCCTCTTCTCGATGCGGCTCCTGGCGGAGGACCGCTGGACCGGCACCGACGTGCTCCTCTTCACCTCGCCCATCCGCGAGGGCGAGGTGGTGCTCGGCAAGTACCTGGCGGCGCTGATCTTCCTCAGCGCGCTGACGGTCGCGAGCCTCCACGTGCCGGCGCTGATCTTCGTGAACGGGAAGGTGAGCTTCGGCCACATCGCCGCCGGCTACCTCGGCATGATCCTGCTCGGCGCGACGACGCTGGCGATCGGCACCTTCGCCTCGTCGCTCACGGAGAACCCGTTCTTCGCGGTCATCCTGAGCTTCGTCTTCGTGGTGCTGCTCGAGCTCTGCTGGCCGGTCGGGCAGATCGCCGATCCACCGCTTCAGGAGCTGCTCTCCTACGCGAGCCTCCACACCAAGCACTTCCACGCGTCGCAGCGCGGGCTCCTCCAGCTCAGCGACATCGTCTTCTACCTGAGCCTCATCTACCTCTCGCTGCTCGCGGCCACGAAGGTGCTGCAGAACCGGAGGTTCCGATGAAGTCACCTCGCAGAGCCATGAGCCGCAGCGCGGGCATGAGCCGTGGCGTCGAGCTCGCGATCGGCATCGCGGTGGCGCTCGTCCTCCTCGGCGGCGCCCTCTGGCTCTTCCGCGCCACCGGCATCGCCGTCGGCATGGTCGCGCTCACGGTGGCCGGCGGCGCCCTCCAGCTCGCCCGCGGCACCAAGCGCCACGGCTTCTGGATCGGGCTCCTCGTGCCGGTCGGGCTGATCGCGCTCTTCGTCTCCGAGCGGGTCGTGGGCGCGAGCCATGAGGACGTGTGGCTCGCGCGAGGCGCGGGCCTCTTCGCGATCGCGGCGGCGGTCGGCTGGCGCCTCTTCGAGGTGAGCCGCACGCGCGGCGCGGCGCGCAAGGTCGAGGTGCGCCTCACCGTGGCGACCGGCGGCGTCCTCGCGGCGCTCTGGCTCTACGTGCTGAGCACCGAGACGGGCCTCGGCTGGCTCGGCCTCGAGGGCAGCGCGGCCGAGCGCACGAGCGGCGCGCTCTCTGTGCTCTGGGTCGCGCTCCTCGCGATCAGCATGGGCGCGCTCCTCTTCATGGAGACGGCGTACCGCGCCATGCCGGTCGAGGAGGCCGTCGAGCTCCGGAGGGTCGACGCCTCGGCCGCCAACGGGCTCACGCTGGCGCTCTCGCTGATCTTCGTGGTGTCGATCAACTACGTCGCGCAGGAGCGCGACGTGAAGCGGGACCTCTCGAACTTCAAGACCACACGCCCGAGCGAGACGACGCTGGCCAACGTCACGCGGCTCGACGAGCCGCTCCGGGTCGTCCTCTTCTACCCGCGCGTCAACGAGGTGCTCGATCAGCTGAAGCCCTACTTCGAGGAGCTCGACGCGGCCTCGGACCAGCTGAGCGTCGAGGTGCGCGATCACGCGCTCGAGCCGGAGCTGGCCGAGCGGCATCGGGTGCGGGGCAACGGCTTCGTCGTCCTGCTCCGCGGCGAGGGCGAGGGGCAGCAGGCGGAGAGCTTCGAGATCGGCGTCGAGCTCGAGGCGGCGCGCAGCCGGCTGCGCACGCTCGACGGCCGCTTCCAGCAGCACTTCTCGCGGCTCACGGTGCGGCCGCGCGAGCTCTACGTCACGATCGGGCATCGGGAGCGCTCGGCGTCGGGCGCCGACGGAGATCGGCGCGAGCAGCGCCTCGGGGAGCTGACGGCGGCGCTCCAGCGCAGCAACATCTCGAGCCGCGATCTCGGGATGGCGCAGGGCCTCGGCAGCCGGGTCCCGGAGAGCGCGCCGGCGGTGGCGGTGATCGGGCCGCGCGAGCCCTTCCTGCGCGAGGAGGCCGAGAGCCTCCTGCGCTACGTGCAGGAGGGCGGCCGCGTCGCCGTCTTCGTCGATCCCGACGTCGAGCACGGGCTCGAGCCGCTCCTCCACGGGCTCGGCGTCTCGCTGCGCGAGGGCGTGCTGCACAGCGAGCGCAGCCACCTGCGCCGGGGCGAGCCGCCCGCCGATCGCGCGGTGGTCTTCGCGAACAACTACTCGGCGCACCCGACGGTCACGCTCGCGACGCGCAACCGCCGGCCGCCCGCGGTCTTCGATCGCGGCGGCGCGCTCGAGCGGCGCGAGGAGGGCCAGCTCGAGGGCGTGACGGTGACCTTCCCGCTCTGGGCGAGCGAGGGCTTCTGGCTCGACACCGACGGCGACCACGCGCAGGGCGCGGGCGAGCCGTCCGACGCGCGCTACTCGATGGTCGCCGCGATCACCGTCCCGAACGCGGGCGGCGAGGAGGGCCGCGCGGTGGTGATCGCCGACGGCGACTTCATCACCGACGCGTGGATCCAGAACGCGGGCAACGCGTTCGTGCTGATGGACACCCTCAACTGGCTGGTCGGCGAGGAGCAGGTCTCCGGGCCGACGCAGACCGAAGAGGACGTGCCGATCGAGCACACGCGCGACGAGGACAAGCTCTGGTTCTACGGAACGAGCTTCGCGCTGCCGCTGCCTCTGCTCCTCATCGGCCTCTGGATGGCGCGGCGGAAGTTCGCCGGCAGCCGGGTGAGCGAGCCCCGCGACCGCTCCGGCCCGCCAGGTGAGGCCTCCGAACGCCGGCCCTCGGCGCCGGCCTCGGAAGGCGACGGCGAGGTCTCCGCGTCGGAAGCGGATGGCGAGGTCTCCCCCTCCCGCTCGCGGGAGGGGGCCGGGGGGAGGGCCGAGGCCGAAGCCGAGGGCTCCGACGACGATGACGAAGGAGGCTCGCGATGAAGCTCGCGAGAAGCATCGCCGCGCACTCGATCCTCGCCGTCAGCGGGCTCGTGCTCGCGTACCTCGTGTGGACCGACGACAGCCCGGAGGTCTCGGCCGACGAGGTGACCATCACGCCGTGCGACGCGGACGACGTGACGCGCGTCGCGCTCACCACCGAGGACAAGGACGTGACGCTCGAGCTGCGCGGGGATGGCGCCGAGCGCGTCGCGTGGCTGACGGTGGTCCGCCGCCCGGCGGAGGGCGAGCCGACCACCGAGCGCTTCGTCGGCTCGGACGCGGTGGCCGAGTGGCTGGCCACGGCGGCGCCGCTGCGGGCGCGCCGCTCGCTCGGCGAGCTGAGCGCCGAGCAGCTCGAGGGGGTCGGGCTCGACGAGCCGGAGGGCACGCTGGCGTTCCAGTGTGGCGGAGCGAGCGCGAGCTTCCGCATCGGCGGGCGCGCGTACGGCAACGGCGATCGCTACCTGCGCGCCGAGCGCGGCGGGCCGGTGTACCTGGTGGCGAGCGACAAGCTGGCGCCGCTGGAGTCGGCGGAGTTCCGGCTGATGGAGCGGCAGCTCCACACGTTCGAGTGGCGCGAGGTGGTGGCGCTGCGGCTGCGCGCGTTCGATCAGGAGCGCGAGCTCTTGCAGCACAATCGCCTGGACGAGCAGCGGGCGGAGTGGGTGGACGCGCGCACGCCGGACCGGCGCGACGAGACGCTCGGGAACTGGCTCTCGCGGTTCCCGCGGCTCCGGGTGCAGAGCTACCTGGAGCCGGAGGCGCAGCCCGGCGCGGACCTCTCGGATCTGGAGGAGAGTGTCGCGCCGGAGCGGGTGATGCGGGTGGAGTATCGCGGGGAGCGGCGGGAGCTCGGGTTCTTGGAGCTGTCGCGTGTGACGGGGGCGGCGGAGCTGAGCTACTACGCGCGGAGCGAGACGACGCGCAGCTGGGTGCGGGTGCCGTCGTCGCTGGCGCAGCAGATCGAGGACGATCTGCGGTCGATGCTGGGGGTCGCGCCGCTCGAGCGGCCGGCTCCCGCTGCTCCCGCTCCTTCGCCTGCTGCTTCGGGTGACGCTGGGGCTTCTGCTCCCGATGGCGGTACTTCTGCTGCTGTGCC
>JAEZBP010000229.1 GCA_023427125.1 Pseudomonadota bacterium
GACGGAGACCCCGACGCGCTCGAGCGCGCCGAGGAGCGGCTCCCGTCGATCGAGCTCGACTCGCACCTCGCGTCAGCGCGCTCGGCGCTCGGCCGCGCGATGATGGCGGCCGGCCAGATGGACGAGGCGGAGGCGGCCATCCGCCAGGCGATCGACGAGGTGCCGAACGACGCCGGCGCGGTCAGCGCGCTCGCCGAGCTCTTCAGCCGCACGAGCCGCGTCGAGGAGGCCTACCAGCAGTACCAGCACGCGGCCGATCTCAACCCGCGCGATCCGGCGCCGCTCCTCGCCGCCGCCGAGCTCGCCATCGCGCAGCAGCGGCCGGTGTTCGCGACGGCGTTCCTCCAGCGCGTGCTGTCCGCCAACCCGCGCAACGCCGCCGCGCTCGCCCTGATGGGCGACGTCCTCCGCGGCCGCCGGCAGATCGCCGAGGCGCGGCAGCACTACCAGCGCGCGCTGGCCGGCGAGGGCACGTTCGATCGCGCCCGCGTCGAGCGCGCCCTGCGCGAGCTTCGTTAGCCCGGATTGTTCACGAGGGCGCCAGGGGCAGGCGAGCATCGGACGTACGGCCAATGCTTCCGGCGAGATGCGGTGTGAATAGTCCGGGTTAGTCAGCGGGTCGGGGCGCGCCAGCGCAGGGTGACGCCGGGTGGGAGCTCGATCGACGGGAGCCGCTCCTCGGCGCGCTCGAGCGCGTCGGGGTCTCCGTCGATCGCGAGCCGAACGCACCGCTGGACGCCGCAGCGATAGAGCGCCGGCGGCGCCAGCGTGTGCTCGATCGTGGCGAGCTCGCGGATCGGCACGCTCCCGCTCGGCGTGCTCACGCGGAGTGCGTCGAGCGCGGCCTCGGTCCGCACGCGCACCGGGTACTCGCGCGCGCCGTCGCGATGGTGGGCCGCGACCTCGCCGGTGGTCGCGATGCGGACCTCGCGGGCCAGGTCGGCCGTGGTGACGCCGAGCGCGGCCGCGCGGGCTCGATCGATCTCGACGCGGACCTCGGGAGCGAGCTCGGCGCCGAACGCCACGACGCGCGCGATCCCCTCGAGCGCGCCCTCCACCGAGCCAGCGGCCTCGATGAGCGGGGCGAGCTCGTCGCCCGTGATCACGATCTCGGCCGCGCCCTCCGGCGGATGGAGGAGCAGCCCGGGCACGCGCGTCACCGCGGCGCGCAGCTCGGTGAGGGTCGCGCTCGGATCGACGCCGCGCTCGAAGACGAGGAGCAGCGCGAGATCGGCCGGAGGGCCGCCCTCTCCCGGCGGGGGCGAGAGCTCGACCGCGACCTCGCCGACGCCGCCGACGCCGGCAGCCACCTCGGCGAGCGACTCCCCGAGGCGATGCAGCGCCTCGCGGCTCGTCCCTGCCGGCGCCGAGAAGAGCAGCGCACCGTCCACCCACGCCAGGGTCTGGCCGGCAGGCCACATCTCCTGCACCCCGCTCAGCGCCTCGCGAACGCGGCTCTCTCCGGCGAGCACCGCGCCGCTCGCGCACGGCTCGCCGCCCGCGAAGCACGCGCATCCGTCCGGCGCAGGGGCCCGGGTGACCGTGGCCACGTCGGTCACCCTCAGCAGGACCGACTCACGGATCGCGATCACCACCTCGCCGATCGACGCGAGCGAGTCGAGCGCGCCGTGCCCGCTTATCAGGTACTCGCTCCCTCCCTGCTCGAGATACCCACCGGGCAGCTCGACGGCCTCGCGGGCGAGCGCGTCCGCCACCGCCACCGCGCCGGCGCCGAGCCGGGCGGCGCGCTCGGCGTCCACCACCACCTGCACCTCCTCCTCGCGCGCGCAGGTGCGCACCTCATGGTGTCCGACCCTCTCGACCTGGAGTCGCAGCATCCGCTGCCGCTCCGCCGCGCGCTCGCCACGCACCAGCCACCGCACGGCGCGGCCTCGCGGAGCCTGCATGATCACAGGGTGGGCCGCCTCCGGCAGCGTCATCGCCGCGACCCGATCGCGCACCCGGGAGAGGGCCGTCCCATCGGCGGGCAGCTCCACCACCGCGCTGGCGAGCCCCTCGCTCGACGCGATCACGACCTCGCTCCCCTCGAGCTCGCTCAGCGCCGCGGCGAGCGGGGCCGCGATCGAACGATCGATCTCGGCGACGTCCGCGCCGTGTTGCTCCACCGTCACGCGCAGCCGCTCGACGCGCGGCTCACGGCTCGGGATCACCCACCAGGTGCCGAGCGCACAGCTCAGCACGGCGGCCAGGCCGAGGGCGATCAAGAGCGCGCGACGTGCTCTCACGCGTCGGTCCTACACCGGTACGCCGGGGACATCCCTCACGGCGCGTCCACGTAGCTCACCTCGCCTCGCATGTGCGGGTGGATGAGGCAGCGATACGCGTCGACCGCCGCCTCGAGCGACGGAGACACGGTGAAGCGGAAGAACGCCGGGGACACGATCTCGAAGGCGACGCTCGCGTCGGTGTGCAGCGTTCCGTCGGCCCGCTGGCTCAGGTGCACCTCGTCGGCGCTCTCGCCGGCGTGGATCAGCTCGAAGGGGTGGCTCACGTTCGCCGGGTTGAAGACCTCGTAGCGCCACCCGCGGCGCAGCGCGATCGGCGGGTTCTCGGCGCTCGGGTCGGCGGTGATCGGGAAGGCGCTCGAGGAGGCCGCAGTGAACACGTACGAGTGGTCGCCGACGTTCAGGATCGAGATCCGCACGTCCGGCGTGCCCGGCTCGATCGTCACCGCGAAGCTCGCTTCGAGCAGCGACTCGTCCTCGCCGGGCTCGAAGACGCCAGCGACGCCCGCGGCGTCGTGGAGCGCCGCCCGCAGCGCCTCTCCCGACGTCAGGCGGCGCTCGAGCCCGACC
>JAEZBP010000237.1 GCA_023427125.1 Pseudomonadota bacterium
ACGATGCGCACCGAGAGAGCTCCCATACGCGAGGGAGCGTGGAGCGCGCGCGGCCCCGAGGCCACCTCTACGAGCCGCCCTGTGAGCGCAGGTAGAGCTGGCTCGCGGCGATGTGCTCGATCACCGCGCGGGGGACGAGCCCCTCGACGCTCTCGCCGCGGCGGAGGCGCTCGCGGATCTCGGTCGAGCTGATCTCGGGCATCGAGACGTCGCGACGCTGTCCGTCGTCGTGGCCGCCGCGGCCGACCACCAGGAGCGACGCGAGCTCGGGGATGCGGTGGCCCTCGGTCCAGCGCGGGATCTCGCCGACGAGATCGCTGCCGACGATCAGGTGGAGCGAGACTCCAGGCTCCTCGCGCCGGAGCGCCTCGAGCGTGCGCACCGTGGCGCTCGCGCCACCGAGGCGCGCCTCGAGATCGAGCACGCGCACCCGCCGGAGCGACGCGAAGGCCAGCTCGCACATCCGCAGCCGATGCGCGAAGGGCGTCAGGCGCTTGCCGAAGACGTGCTCGAAGGTCGGGATCACGAGGATCTCGTCGACCGGCGAGGTGCTGAGGACCCACGCCGCCGCGAGGACGTGGCCCACGTGCGGCGGATCGAAGCTGCCGCCGAAGACGGCCCTGCTCGTCATCGACGGCTCGTCATCGCCAGCGCGTCATCGAACGACGCTCACCTTGCTGGTGCGGCGCGCCATCTTCTCGCGCCAGATGGGCAGGCCGCTGGTCTCGTAGATGGCGAGCGAGACGTTGCCGTCCTCCTCGAGCTCGACCAGCGCGACGCGCCCCCTTGAGACCGGGCCGGGCGTGAGGAAGTAGCGCGCGCCGAAGCGGCGGCACTCCGCCTCCGTGGAGAGGCCGTAGACGATGAGGGAAGCGTTGGCGATGTCCTCCTCATCGAGGATCGACTTGTCGTGCACCGCGATGAGGATCCGGTCGGCGATCATCTCGATCGCGCGGACCGGCGGCGGCGGCAGCATCCGCACCGCCGAGAGGCGCAGGAGCGAGCGCTCGGCAGCGAGGAGCTCGTCGATCTCGTCGGCGGTCCCGGCGCTCGCGAGCTCCACCCCGCGCGCGAGGAACGCGTCCTCGCCCGGCACGTCGTCGCCGAAGATCTCGTGGGCCCACTCGGTGATCACCCGCTCGATCGTCGCGTCGTCGCCCCCGAGATAGATCGCCTGGTCCACCCCCGCGTCGCCGAGGAGGAACTCGACGGCGTCCCGAAGGGCGCCTTCGTCGCCCTCTGCCGGGCCGAGGAGACCGATACGCATCTCTCGCGAGACGTTAGCAGGGCCGGCGCCGACTAGCGAAAAGCGGGCTCGGCGAGGGCCACCGGAACACTGTCCGGCACGGCAAGCTCGGGCCGAGCCGCCTGGGGCCCTGGCGGGCTCCAGGACGCCTCAGCTGGCGCGCTTGCGGGCCTCGAAGTGGGCGTCGGAGATGGCGAAGGCGAGGAGCGACGCGGCCTCGGGGAAGCGCTGCAGCATCGCGAGGCGTGCGGTGCTCCCGCTCGCCGCTGGTATATAGACGAGTGAACGGGAGGTTCATGTGAGCAACAGGGGCGCTGCCTTCTACGCGCTGGTTCTCTGTGCGGTCTTTGCCGCAGCTGGCGCCTGTGCGCAGTCGAACGGCCCCGCTGGGCAGGGCGTCGACGGCGGCTCTGCGGGTTCCGTCCCACGCCCGGTGACGGCGCCGAGGTCTGTCCTGCTCGTTGAGGTCGCCGACATCACTACTGGCGTTCCGAGATGTGGGGTTGTTGGTCCTCGGTACGTGACTGTCCGGTACCGGGTCATCCGAGTGGTCCGTGGTGCTCCGGTTGAGGCGTCCCACATCGTTGTTGCGCAGTTCTGTCCAGCTGTTCCTTTCGAACGCACCCCGGGAAGAGCGCGTTCGCAGAACTGGGAGGGTATGTGGTGGGGAGACCGCGTGATGCTCGAGGTCACTCCCCTTCCGGCGACGACAGAGGAGACCGTTCGGCGGATCGAGGGGGTCCCGCTGGTCGATCGTGTTCGGCAAGGCGGTGAATCCCTGTGGATTGCACAGGAGTAGCGCTCATGTTGGGCGTGATCGCCGCCTCGAGCGGCTCCAGGCAGACTCCGAAGATCCGAACCTTCTGGCGACGACCAGCGCAGGTTCCCAGCGCCGTCCAGAACAACCTCGGGATCAAGAGGCTCCTCCTCGGCAGTGCCGAGCCGTTCCTAACAACGGCGCCCGCCACCTGACCGACCATCGCTCTTCCGCCGCGTGCGACTCGATCGGGAGGCCCACCTCACGCGGTCGCGCTCGCGCGGATCCCCGCGTCGACACCGACCGCATCCACAGGTACCCGCTCACCGGGCTGAGGTACGGCGGCAATGGGGTCTACGACTACCTCTATCTGGTCCTCCAGGACGACTCAACGAGCTATCTCGCGGCGGGCGCGCGGATAGCGGGGCACACGCGCTCGGCCATCTGGGTGGTCGTCGGCAGCAACGACAGGAGCAACTTCTCGACCTCGCGTAGCATCGTCACCGGCTACGACGCGCAGGATGCCGCGGCGCTCCACGCCGCGCGGCTGACCGTGTAGCCGGGGCCGGGCACGTCGTCGAGGACGCGGACCTACGCCCTCAGCCGCATGGGCACCGCGGACCCCGAGCACACGGCCTACGACGTGAGCCTCTTCGACTGGATGCTCTCGCACCGCCGCGAGTGATCCGGGCCGGTCAGCTGGCGCGCTTGCGGGCCTCGAAGTGGGCGTCGGAGATGGCGAAGGCGAGGAGCGACGCGGCCTCGGGGAAGCGCTGCAGCATCGCGAGGCGTGCGGTGGGATCGGGAGGGAGCTCCCGCTCGCCGCTCAGCTTCGCGAGCGCCGCGATCGCCGCGGGCGTCGAGCCCGACGCGACGAGCGCGGTGCGGTTGCCCCACTCGCTCGCCGCCATCGCGAAGCGCGAGGGGTCGTAGCCCGGTCGGCCGGCCATCTCGAAGACCAAGGGGCCGAGCTCCCCCTGCGCCTTCTTCTGCAGGGTCTTGGCGATGCGGCGGCCCGCCTCGGCGACGTGCGCGGGATCGGCGCCCGGGGCCACGTGCCGCGGGTCGTAGATCGAGACCAGGCCGCCCACGAGCGCGAGCAGCTCGGCCGGCTGCGCGCGCACCACCACCGAGAGCTGGGCGTGGGCGATCTTGAAGGCGCGCACGAGCACGAAGAGCTTCTCGCGATCGTCGGTGATGCCGAGCAGCTCGCTGCCGATCAGCACCGACACCGGGTTGCTGTACACCGGCACGCACACCCGCGGCGCCGCGCTGGTCACGTAGAGCTGCGGCTCGGCGATGCCGAACGCGCGGGCCACCTCGAGCGCGATCGGGCGGATCATCGTGTCGCGCGGGTTGAGCTTCTCCGCGCGGTAGGCCGCGACGTCGAAGGGCAGGGCCTTCTCGAGGGCGTCGCCCGCGAGCTTGAAGACCTCGCGCGCCGCGGCCGGCAGGTGCGCGGGCGCGAGCAGCTCGTCGAGCGACTCGAGCACCGCGCCTTGGAGC
>JAEZBP010000266.1 GCA_023427125.1 Pseudomonadota bacterium
CGCGCGGACCGCGGCCTCGAGACCGCGTCGCACCAGCGGGGGGCCGCGCGCCGTCGCCGCCGTCACGGAGAGCTCCTCCACTTCGAGGATGGCGTCGGCGGCGAGCCGCGGGCCCACGATCGCTCTGGCACTCGCGAGCAGCGCCCCGAGCTCCGAGCTCTCGTCGCTCGGACTCGCACCATCGGGGGCGGAAGCCCCATCGCTCGAGCCGGCTGCGCGCCTCGCGTGCCGGCGGACCCGCGCCCACAGGGGGCTCGGGTCGCCAGCGTCGCGGTCGGCATAGCGGAGCGCGACGCCCTCCACCGAGAGCGCGGCGATCTCGAGCCCGTCCTCTCCACGCACCAGCCGCGCGCTCAGGCTCTCGACGCGAGCTCCGTCGTCTTCCGCCGGCGCGATCTCGACGGGGCCGGTCGCCGCGCGGACGATCCCCTGCGCGTCCATCGATGCCTGCGCGTCACGCACGCGGACCAACGGCCCGTGGCGATCGATGAGATCCAGCGACAACCCCTCCACACGAAGGGCACGGCCGGCCGAGCTCGCCGAGGCGGGCTCGGCGTTCCCGGCCCCTCGGAGCTGCTCCAAGACCTCGCGCAGGCGCGGCGCCTCGAGATCGATCCGCACCTCGACCTCGTGAAGCGCGAGCTCGCGCACCGCGCGCGTCCCGTCGAGCACCAGATCGAGCAGGCCCGCGTCCGTCGAGGCCCGCGCCGCGCGCACCCTCAGGACGCCATGCTCGTCCTGAAGCTCGAGCTCCTCGAGCACGACATCGCTGAGCCCGAGGTCGACTGAGCCGAGGGTCGCACGCAGCCCGCGCCGCGCCGCCGACTCCTCCACGCGATCACGAACGAGCGAGGGAAGCCAGAACCACCACGCCACGCCCGCGAGCGCGAGGAGCGTTGCTCCACCTGCAGTCGTCCCGATCGCGATGCGCCTTCTCTTCGCCATGATCCATCGTACCGGCGAGGCCGGTACGAGAGGGATCTACGACGATCAGGACCCGAATTTCTAGAGCGCTGAGCACGAAACCCGGACCGAACATCTCGGCGTAGCTCCAAGACGCGGTCGGACGACACACGGCGCCGAGCGTCGTCGCCGGTGAGGAGACCGCGCAGGGCGCCCGCGCGAGATTGGCTCGACGCGAACGGCGCAGCCTATGGAGACGGAAAAAGAAGAGCCCCATCTCGAAATCGAGATGGGGCTCTTCAACGATTAACCCGGCAACGTCCTACTCTCCCACACACTTACGCGTGCAGTACCATCGGCTCTGGAGGGCTTAACTTCCGAGTTCGGGATGGGATCGGGTGTGGCCCCTCCGACATCGCCACCGGAAACATTTGGAAGTACGAAGCGAGCACCGCCCGGTCGGGGGCGTCGCTGAGCATGTCGGTGCTGCAGCGAGCTCTCACTCCCAACCCTGGGCTCGAGCTTTTTCGTGCTCCAAACCACGGAGCACGCTGACGATTGCCTTAGAGGTAGGTCAAGCCTCACGGCCGATTAGTACAGGTTAGCTTCACGCATCACTGCGCTTCCACACCCTGCCTATCACCTTGTAGTCTTCAAGGGGCCTTCAGGGGCCTTGCGGCCCGGGATGCCTAATCTTGAGGCCGGCTTCCCGCTTAGATGCTTTCAGCGGTTATCCGTTCCGCACATGGCTACCCAGCTATGCCCCTGGCGGGACAACTGGATCACTAGAGGTGCGTCCATTCAGGTCCTCTCGTACTATGAATAGCTCCTCTCAAGCATCCTCCGCCCACGGCAGATAGGGACCGAACTGTCTCACGACGTTCTAAACCCAGCTCGCGTACCGCTTTAATCGGCGAACAGCCGAACCCTTGGGACCTGCTCCAGCCCCAGGATGCGATGAGCCGACATCGAGGTGCCAAACCGCGCCGCCGATGTGAACTCTCAGGCGCGATCAGCCTGTTATCCCCAGAGTACCTTTTGTCCGATGAGCGATGGCCCTTCCATACGGGACCACCGGATCACTAAGGCCTGCTTTCGCACCTGCTCGACCTGTCGGTCTCGCAGTTAAGCGCCCTTATGCCTTTGCACTCTACGGCTGGTTTCCAATCAGCCTGAGGGCACCTTCGCGCGCCTCCGTTACTCTTTTGGAGGCGACCGCCCCAGTCAAACTGCCCACCAGGCAGTGTCCCCGACCCGGATAACGGGCCTGGGTTAGAAGCCCAGAACAGCCAGGGTGGTATTTCAAGGTTGGCTCCACGAAGCCCGCAAGCCCCGCTTCAAAGCCTCCCACCTATCCTACGCAGACTGCTCCGAGCTTCACTGCCAAGTTGCAGTGAAGGTTCATGGGGTCTTTCCGTCTTGCCGCGGGAACACGGTATCTTCACCGCGATTACAATTTCGCTGAGTCACTGGCCGAGACAGTGGGGATGTCGTTACGCCATTCGTGCAGGTCGGAACTTACCCGACAAGGAATTTCGCTACCTTAGGACCGTTATAGTTACGGCCGCCGTTTACTGGGGCTTCGGTTCGATGCTTCGCCCGAAAGCTAACATCTCCCCTTAACCTTCCAGCACCGGGCAGGCGTCAGACCCTATACGTCCTCTTACGAGTTCGCAGAGTCCTGTGTTTTTAGTAAACAGTCGCAACCCCCGTTTCACTGCGACCCACTAGAGCTCGGGACGCGAAGTCCGTCACTCCAACGGGCACACCTTCTCCCGAAGTTACGGTGTGATTTTGCCGAGTTCCTTAGCCAGTGTTCTCTCACGCGCCTTGGGATATTCACCCCGCCCACCTGAGTCGGTTTGCGGTACGGTCACCAAAGAGGCTCTGCGCGCAGCTTTTCTCGGAAGCATGGGATCACCGAGTTTCCGGCCCGAAGGCCGGCCTCATCACCTCTCGGCGTTGACTCCGCGTTTGTCCCTAACGGGTCCTACGGAATCCGCCTACTGGCTTGAACCAGGACGACCAAACGCCTGGCTCGGCATACCCTTCTTCGTCCCTGCTCGCTTCAACGCCTTCCTTGATGGTGCAGGAATATTAACCTGCTTTCCATCGCCTACGCCTCTCGGCCTCGGCTTAGGGACCGACTAACCCATGGGAGGATGATCCTTCCCCAGGAAACCTTGGGCTTACGGCGACAGGATTTCTCATCCTGTTTATCGCTACTCATGCCTGCATAAGCTCTTCTCAGATCCGATAGCGCTCCTTACGGTACGCCGTGTATCTATCTGAGAATACTCCGCTACCGCTCTCTTGCGAGAGCCCGAAGCTTCGGCACCACGCTTGAGCCCCGTTATATTTTCGGCGCAGGCTCGCTCGACCAGTGAGCTATTACGCTTTCTTTAAAGGATGGCTGCTTCTAGGCCAACCTCCTGGCTGTCTGAGCGCTCCCACATCCTTTGACACTTAGCGTGGATTTGGGGGCCTTAGCTGTCGATCTGGGCTCTTTCCCTCTCGGCTACGGACCTTATCACCCGCAGCCTGACTCCCGAGTATCTGTCGCCGGCATTCGGAGTTTGATTGGGTTTGGTAATCTGGTAGGACCCCTAGCCCATTCAGTGCTCTACCTCCGACGCAGTTCGCTCGAGGCTATACCTAAATATATTTCGCGGAGAACCAGCTATCTCCGAGCTTGATTAGCCTTTCACTCCTACCCACAGCTCATCCCCTCAATTTTCAACTTGAGTGGGTTCGGTCCTCCACGCGGTACTACCCGCGCTTCAACCTGGCCAAGGGTAGATCGCTCGGTTTCGGGTCTATGGCATGCCACTCTGTCGCTCTGTGAGAACTCGGTTTCCCTACGGCTTCACCTATCGGCTTAACCTTGCGACATACCATAACTCGCAGGCCCATTATGCAAAAGGTACGCCGTCGCACGTTGCCCGAAGGCCATAGTGCTTCGACTGCTTGTAGACGCGTGGTTTCAGGTACTATTTCACTCCCCTCACCGGGGTGCTTTTCACCTTTCCCTCACGGTACTTGTTCACTATCGGTCGTCAGGTAGTATTTAGCCTTGGAAGATGGTCCTCCCGGATTCCCGCCGGGTTTCACGTGCCCTGCGGTACTCGGGAACATTCTCAGGAGATCGGTCCGATTTCGCGTAAGGGGCTGTCACCCTCTCTGGCCGGCCATTCCAGACCGTTCTGCTATCGTCCGATTTTGTAACTCCCTGCGGCTCTGGGGACCGCTAGAGACGTCCCACGACACCACATCAGCAACGACCCCAGTCTTACACTGATATGGTTTGGGCTGTTCCCCGTTCGCTCGCCACTACTGGGGGAATCTCAATTGATTTCTATTCCTTCAGGTACTGAGATGTTTCAGTTCCCTGAGTTGGCCACCTCAAGCCTATGTATTCAGCCTGAGGTTGACAGGTCATGCCTGCCCGGTTTCCCGATTCGGAGATCCCCGGATCAACGCTTGTTAGCAGCTCCCCGAGGCTTATCGCAGCTGTCCACGTCCTTCATCGCCTCCTGACGCCTAGGCATCCACCACGCGCCCTTTGTAGCTTGACCTACTCCCTAAGGCACGCGTCATGGCTCGAGTCCAGGGTTCGTCGCGAGAACGGGCTCCCTAAGGAGCTCGCCCCGTTTCGACCCAGGCTCAAAGCCTTGGACGGTCTACTCGTACATTCTTCGTACTTCCATCTTTAGTTTTCAAAGAGTCGAGGCGAGGGTTGGTACCCTCGTTCTCCACCGCGAGAAGGCTCTCATGTAGAGATCCTCACGAGGGCGAACCAGGCGACCAACAGTGGAGCTGATCGGGATCGAACCGATGACCCCCGGCTTGCAAAGCCGGTGCTCTCCCAGCTGAGCTACAGCCCCAGATATCCGGAGGAAGACTCGGCGGCTGAAGAGCAGTGGGGCTAGCTAGACTCGAACTAGCGACCTCACCCTTATCAGGGGTGCGCTCTAACCACCTGAGCTATAGCCCCGTTGGGAGCAGCGTGTTCCGAACGAACACTGTGTTCTAGACGAACACGCGTCCTCCGGGGACGCTCCACACTCGACTTTCAGAGAACGAACCAGCCCCCGATCCGGAGATCGAGGGCAGTCGGTCCGTGAAAACTGAACCGGAATGACTCCGCGTGGACGGGTATGACCGAGCTGGTTGAGCACGAGTGCTCAACTATGCTCCTTAGAAAGGAGGTGATCCAGCCGCAGGTTCCCCTACGGCTACCTTGTTACGACTTCACCCCAGTTACCGACCACTCCTTAGGGACCTCCCTCCCTTGCGGGTTAGGACAGCCACTTCTGGAGCAGTCGACTCCCATGGTGTGACGGGCGGTGTGTACAAGGCCCGGGAACGTATTCACCGTTGCCTGCTGATCAACGATTACTAGCGATTCCAGCTTCATGCAGTCGAGTTGCAGACTGCAATCCGTACTGAGGCCGACTTTTTGCGATTAGCTTGCTCTCGCGAGCTTGCAGCGCTTTGTATCGACCATTGTAGCACGTGTGTAGCCCCGGACATAAGGGCCATGAGGACTTGACGTCATCCCCACCTTCCTCCGGCTTGACGCCGGCAGTCTCCTTAGAGAGCCCAGCCGAACTGATGCCAACTAAGGACAGGGGTTGCGCGCGTTGCGGGACTTAACCCAACATCTCACGACACGAGCTGACGACAGCCATGCAGCACCTGGACCATGGCTCCCTTGCGGGCACCCCCGTATTTCTACAGGGTTCCATGTTTTTCTAGCCCGGGTAAGGTTCTGCGCGTTGCGTCGAATTAAACCACATGCTCCACCGCTTGTGCGGGCCCCCGTCAATTCCTTTGAGTTTTAGCCTTGCGGCCGTAGTTCCCAGGCGGAGTGCTTAACGCGTTAGCTACGGCACCTCAGGGGTCAATACCCGAGACACCTAGCACTCATCGTTTACAGCGTGGACTACCAGGGTATCTAATCCTGTTTGCTCCCCACGCTTTCGCGTCTCAGCGTCAGTAGTCGTCCAGGAAGCCGCCTTCGCCACCGGTGTTCCTCCTGATATCTACGAATTTCACCTCTACACCAGGAATTCCGCTTCCCTCTCCGACACTCGAGACGACCAGTTTCAGACGCAGTTCCCGGGTTGAGCCCGGGGATTTCACGCCTGACTTGATCGTCCGCCTACACGCGCTTTACGCCCAGTGATTCCGAGCAACGTTCGCACCCTCTGTATTACCGCGGCTGCTGGCACAGAGTTAGCCGGTGCTTGCTAAGGAGGTACCGTCAAGGGCGAGGCTTATTAGTCCCCACCTTTTTCGTCCCTCCCCACAGAGCTTTACAACCCGAAGGCCTTCATCACTCACGCGGCGTAGCTGGATCAGGCTTGCGCCCATTGTCCAATATTCCCCACTGCTGCCTCCCGTAGGAGTCTGGCCCGTGTTTCAGTGCCAGTGTGGCTGATCATCCTCTCAGACCAGCTAACCGTCTTCGCCTTGGTGGGCCATTACCCCACCAACTAGCTGATGGTGCGCAGGTTCATCCTCAAGCGCTAGCTTACAAGTAGAGGCCAGCTTTTCCCGCAGCGGCCGGAGCCGCCGTGGTCTTATGCGGTATTAGCTACCCTTTCGGGTAGTTGTCCCCCACTCGAGGGAAGATTGCCTACGTGTTACTCACCCGTGCGCCACTCTACTCATCCCGAAGGACTTTCGCGTTCGACTTGCATGTGTTAAGCCCGCCGCTAACGTTCGCTCTGAGCCAGGATCAAACTCTCCAGTTGAAAACTGAGAGCGTTTGCTCGGATGCGATCGGTATTCGTACATCCAGCCGAAGCTTGATGCAGAGGAATGGCCGAACGCTCCGTGGCTCGTCCGTTTGGCTATACCCTACGAGCTCAGCCGGATGACCGAGCTCGATGATTGGGACCCGTCTATGCGGAGTCTTCCGATTCAGTTTTCAAGGACCGACCAGAGCGGGGTGCGTGTCGGCCTGCCGTGTGGCTGGCCGCGTCGCAGCGCCCTACTCAGAAGGGCTGGAGAGCGTAGGCTGTTCAGCGAGTCGCGTCAAGCGATTTTTTTCTCGCCGTGGCCGTACTTGGTGAGTGCCCCGGAGGGCAGCACCATGCTCGGCGGCCGGAGCCGCTGAGCTTGCCCATCGTCTCGTCCCCCGTGGGGGGCGGGTCGTTGGGAGGCCGGACTTTAGCTGAGCTTCGAAGCTCGTCAAGAACTTTTTTCGTCTTCGTTGCCGTCCTGCCGCCGCGCGGTGCGCGGGACCGAACTACGCGAAATGCCCGGGCTTTTCCCTGGGCAAGCCGCGCCTGCAGCCTACGTCGTCCCGATTCGGTTTCAAGCCTGCCGTGGGTCCGGACCGAGGTCCTTGTCGAGCTCCCGGAGGAGCTCCCCGTCGAGGCGGGCGATCACTAGCACCCGGGTTGGGGGAGTCAACTTCGTGCGAGCGATGGGGAGCATTTTTTTCGCCACCGGGCTCAGGAGAGCGGCAGAACGGGGATGAAGTCGCCCTCGGAGAGGCCTAGATGCTCGGCCGCCGCCGGATCGATGGCGATCTCGTGGGGGCTCTCGGGGCTCACCCGGGCCTGCGCGGAGACGCAGCGGAACCACGGCGGCCCGTCGTAGGTGCGCGCGAGCAGGTAGCGGCGGGCGTCGCGTCCGCCGAGCTCGCCGGCGATCCGGCAGCGGTGCGTGCGCTGGACCAGCTCGATCTCGTCGGTCGGCGCGATGTAGTGCGGTCCGCCATCGAAGGGATCCACGCGCTCCCAGTACCGAAAGCCGATCCTCGAGAGCATCTTCGCCACGCCGCGGGTCTCTCGGCCCACCTCGCCGATGACGGCTTGCGCGTCGGGCGCGAGCAGCGAGGCGTAGATGTCGCCGCTCGGGAAGAGCCCGCGGATGAACTCCTTGTTCTTCTTCGAGAGGCGATCCGCCTCGCGGTAGGTGAGCCCCGTGAACCGGCGCCCCACCGCCTCCCAGAGGAGCGAGGTCCCGTCCGGCTCGAGCGGCGGCATCAGCTCGGCGAGCACCCGGTTCTGGAAGAGCTCGCGGTGGATCGCGATCCAGATGAAGCGCACGTACGAGATCAGCATCCCGAGCCTCTCGGGCGCCTTGCGGTAGTCGGGGTGGACCACGAGCCCGCCGATCTCCGTCGGGCCGAAGTAGGAGTAGCCGATCGACAGCACCGGATGGATGAAGTGCTTGTCGAGCGTGGCGCTGTAGCGCTCCTCCTTGTGCACATCGAAGAAGATGTAGGGAGCGTCGCGAGAGCCGAGCTGCGCGATGATCATCGAGGTGCCGACCGCGCGATCCTCCTGCCGGTCCCAGAGCACGAAGACGAACTGCCTCTTCTTCGGGTCGGCGATCTCGCCGCTGAACGAGCGCTCGGAGGCAGTCAGGATATCGTCGATCTCCTGGGCGTCGTGCGGCAGGTTCACGGAGTCGAGGTGCTCGGCCAGGCGGTAGAGCCCCTCATGGTCGCCGCGCGTCGCGGCTCGGATCTCGTATCTCACGCGTGCTCCTCAGAACGTCCTGCGTGTGTCGATCAGGATGGTGACCGGGCCGTCGACGCGGCTGCGCACGTCCATGGTGCTGCGGAAGCGCCCCGTCGCCACCTCGAGCCCGCGCTCGCGCAGGAGCGCAACGACGCGCAGGTATTGGGTCTCGGCTTGCTCGGGCGGCGCCGCGGCGGTGAACGAGGGACGTCTGCCCTTGCGGACGTCCCCGAAGAGCGTGAACTGCGGCACGACGAGGATGCCGCCGCACACGTCCTCGACCGAGCGCGACATCTTCCCGGCGTCGTCCACGAAGATCCGCAGCCCGGCCAGCTTGCTGGCCATCTGCTCGAGGTCCTCATCGGTGTCGCCCTGCCCCGCCCCAAGATAGACGAGGAGGCCCGGGCCGATGCGGCCCACGACCTCCCCCTCGACGACGACCTCCGCCTCGAAGACCCGCTGCGCCACCGCCCGCACGCTTGGTCGGTACCACGCCCTGCCCTCGCGCGTCGAGGCACCTCGCGCGCGCGTGGCCCATCGTGGTAGGACGGCGCGTGGCGTTCGGCATCGTCGGGCTGACTGGCGGCATCGGATCGGGGAAGAGCAGCGTGGCGCGCATCTTCGCCAGCGAGGGCGTGCCGGTCGTAGATGCGGATCAGGTTGCGCGCGAGGTCGTCGAGCCGGGCACCGAGGGGCTCGCCGAGGTCGTGAAGGCGTTCGGCGCCGACATCCTCGACGAGGGCGGACGGCTCGATCGAGCGGCCCTCGGCGCGCGGGTCTTCAGCGACCCGGCCGCGCGCGCGCGCCTCGAGGAGATCCTCCATCCGCGCATCGCCCAGGCGAGCACGGCGCGCTTCGCGGAGCTCGCGAGGGCTGGGCATCCTTATGCGATCTACGAGGCCGCGCTGCTCGTGGAGAACGGGTCCCATCGCATGATGAGCGCGCTTGTGGTGGTCACGGCGAGCGAGGCGACGCAGATCGCGCGGGTGCGAGCGCGGGATGGCCTCGACGAGGACGCGGCGCGCGCGCGCATCGCCGCGCAGCTCCCGCTGGCCGACAAGGTGAAGGTTGCGGACTACGTGATCGAGAACGAGGGCAGCCTCGAGGAGACGCGGGCGCGCACGCTCGAGGTGCACCGCGCGCTCGAGGCACGCTTCCGGGAGGGTGAGCGATGAGCGAGCGGCGGAGAGTAGCGCTGGTGACGGGGTTCCCGACGAGCTTCCTCGCCACGCGGGTGGTCTCGAAGCTCCTACGCGAGGAGCTCGAGCTCGAGCTCGTGCTGATCGTGCAGGAGCGATCGATGGAGCGCGCGGAGGCGCTGCTCCGAGCGCGCACCGACGCCGAGCGCAGGCGCGTGCGGCTGCTCGAGGGGGACGCAGCGGCGATGGATCTCGGGCTGAGCGGCCGCGAGATCGTGGAGCTCGCGCGCGAGGTCGACTTCATCCATCACTGCGCGGCCATCACGTACCTCGGGGTCGAGCACGACGCGGCGCGCCAGCTCAACGTGCAGGGGACGCGCGAGGTCATCGAGCTCGCCACCGACGCCGATCACCTCGAGCGGCTCGTGCACTGGTCGACTGCGCTCGTCTCGGGCGCGCGGCGCGGGTACGTGCTCGAGGACGAGCTCGACGCGAGCTCGGGGTTTCGCAACCCGATCGAGAAGACGCGCTTCGAGGCGGAGGTGCTGGTGCGGCGCGCGGCCGACCGCGTTCCGACGACGATCCTCCGCCCGTCGATCATGGTCGGGGACTCCGTCACCGGCGAGATCGATCGCCTCGAGGGCCCCTACCTCCTCGTGCTCTTGATGCTGAACGCGCCGATGGATCTGCGGATGCCGCTCCCGGGGCGTGGCGACATCCCGCTGAACCTCGTGCCGATCGACTACGTGGTCGACGCGGGCTACGCGATCGCGAAGGACCGCCGCTCGCTCGGCAAGACCTTCCACCTGGTCGATCCGGAGCCGGTGACCGCGCGGCGCGTCTTCGAGCTCATCGCGCGCGCGGCGGGGCGCCCCTCCCCGCGCGGCTTCCTCCCGGCGAACCTGGCGACCGCGCTCCTGCGTACGCCAGGCCTCGAGCGCTTCGCGCACGTGCCACGCGCGTTCCTCGAGCAGCTCGCCACCGAGGTCGTGTACGACGATCGCAACGCGCGCGAGATCCTCGACGAGCTCGACATCCGCTGCCCGCCGCTGACGAGCTACGTCGAGGTCATGGTCGAGTACGTCCGGCAGCAGCAGTCGGTGCGCCGCGCGCGCTCGCGCGATGACAGCGTCGAGATCGAAGATCCCCTGCAGTAGCTCAGCGGCCTGCGAGTCGGCCGACGAGCTCCCAGCACGCGGTGTGGATGTCGCCGGCGGCGCGACCGTCCGGGACGAGACTGTAGAAGCCGCGCCACTCGACCGGCTCGGCGCGGACGTCGGCCGGGATCGGGACGACGCGCGCGCCCTCCGCCGCGAAGAGGCCGAGCGCGCGGCGCATGTGCCAGGCCGAGGTCACGAGGCCGACCCGCGTGAGGTCGCGCTCTCGAATCCACGCCGCGTACAGGCGCGCCTCTTCACTGGTCGTGCGTGCACCCTCGATCACGACGATGGCGGAGTCCGGCACCCCGAGGCCCAGCCAGATCCGGCGGGTCGCGGCGGCCGCGTCGTGATCGCTCAGTCCCGCGATCGGAGAGCCCGAGGTGACGAGGAGCGGCGTGCTGCGCTGGTGATAGAGGCGCGCGCCGAGGATCACGCGATCGCCACTCTCGCCGAGCTGCACCTCGCCGGCGTAGCGATCGTCGGTGCCGCCCCCGAGGACGATCACGGCGTGGAAGGGCTCGGTCTCGAGCGGGTTGGTCCACACGTACTCGCCTTCCACCCAGCCGAGGAGCGCGTCGGCCAGCGGCCGGTTGCCGGCGAGGGTCAACGCGATGGTGATCCCGAGGGTGACGGCTGCCTCACGGACACGGCGCTTCAGCAAGAGCGCCAGCGCGATCACGAGGAGCGCTAGCCACACGAGCCCGAGCGGCATGGCGAGCAGGCCGAGGCTCTTCGAGAGCAAGAGGCCGCGCGGCATGCCGATCACGATCAAGACGAGCCCCGTGAAGGGGAGCGCGATCCACACGCGCCAGCGAGGGCTCGAACCTCTGCGCGCGGCGCGCACCCGCTCGATGCCGAGGACGATCGCGAAGACGCCGAGGACGAGCAGCATCGCCCGTCACTTCCACGCGGGCGCGACGAGCCGGCGCTTGCCGTCGCTCGCCATCGGCGGCGCTTCCTCGAGCGCCTCGCGATCCCAGCGCTGGCAGGTCACCTCCTTGTGCGCCTGATCGAGCGCCTCGCAGTAGTTGGTGAAGAAGCAGCGCCGCACCTCGTCCCCGCGTCCGCGCCGAATCTTGAGGAAGAAGTCGGGATCGCAGAGCGACTGGCGCGCTACCGCGACGATGTCCGCGTCGCCGCGCTCGAGGATCGCCTCGGCCTGCCACGGCGAGCTGATCCCGCCCGCCGCCACGACGGGCGTCTCGCAGCCGGCCTCGCGCACCGCGCGCCGGACGGCGGCGGCGAGCGGGACGTTGCGACCGAAGGGGCCGCGCGCGTCGATCTTCGCGTGCGGCATGCACTCGTGGCCGCTCGGGCCGGTGTAGGGATACGCGGCCTCGCCGACCTTCGGCTGCTTCGCGTCCTCGAATTTGCCGCCCTTGCTCACGCTGAGGAAGTCCATGCCGGCTCGTGCGAAGCGCGCGCCGAAGTAGCTCGCGTCCTCGACGCGGCTGCCGCCCTCGATCACCTCGTCCCCGAGGAAGCGAGCGCCGACCACGTAGTCTTCGCCCACCGCGCTGCGCACCGCGGCGAAGACCTCGAGCGGCAGGCGCACGCGATGCTCGCGGCTCCCTCCATAGCCATCCATGCGCGTGTTCCGCGCACTGAGGAACGAGGCCATGGTGTAGGCGTGCGCGTAGTGGAGCTCGACGCCATCGAAGCCCGCCTCACGCGCCCGCCGCGAGGCGTCGGCGAAGAGCGGTGGCAACGTGAGCGGGAGCTCGCGCACGTGGGCGAGGTGAACATCGGTGACGCGCTCCCGATGGCCCATGCGCAGGCTCTCTCGATCGCGCTCACCGAGCACGTCATCCACCGCCGCCTCGTCCAGCGTGAGGAGCCGCGCGCGCGCTTCCTCGTCGGAGGCGGCGCCGAGCCGCTCGCGCAGCGCGCGGTCGATCATCAGGAAGCGCGAGATGAACTTCTCGGCCTCGACGCGCCGCTTGATCGCGAGGAAGTCGATCAGCTGGATGAAGAGCTTGGTGCGCCCTCCGCTCGCCTCGCGGACGCAATCGGCGAGCTCGCGCAGCCCGGGCACGAAGCGATCGTGGCCGATGCGCAGGAGCGGCCCGCTCGGGACGTCGCGGATGCCGGTCGCCTCGACCACGATCGCGCCGGGCTGGCCCTCGGCGAAGCGCCGGTACCACGCGAGCACCGCCGGCGTGACGAAGCCGTCCTCGGTCGCGCGCCAGGGCACCATCGCGGGGATCCACGTGCGATCGGCGAGCTCGATCGGTCCGACGCGGACGGGGGAGAACCAGCGCATCGCGGCGGCCTCCTCGCGCGCCGGCCAGCGCTCGATCGGCAGGAGGCGGAGGAGCCGCTTGTCGGTCACCCGCGGGTCTCCGGATCATCGTGCATGCGGGGACGAGAGTAGATCAGCGGCCGGCGACGGTCATCGCGCTCACGCGGAACGTGGGCGTCGCGATCGAGGTGCGCAGGGCGAGATCGGTGCCGACCGCGTCGATGCGCTTCAAGAGCTCGTCGAGGTTCAGCGAGATCGTCACCTCCGAGACGGGGAAGGTCTTCTCGCCGTTCTCGATCCAGAAGCCACCCGCGCCGCGGCTGAAGTCGCCGGTGACCGCGTTGAAGCCGAAGCCCATCATCTCGGTGACGTAGAGCCCGCGCTTGACGCCCCGCACGATCTCCGCCGGGTCCATGTCGCCGGGCTGGAGGATGAGGTTCGTCGTCGAGGGGCCGACGCCGCCGCTCGAGCCGCGCGACGCGCTCGCGGTGCTCTCCTTGCCGAGCTTGCGCGCGCTGTAGGTGTCGAGGAGGAAGGTCTTCAAGACGCCCTTCTCGACGACGCTGAGCCGTCGCGAGAGCAGGCCCTCACCGTCGAAGGGGCGGGAGCCCGGCGCCCCCGGCAGGAGCGGATCGTCGACGATCGTCACGAGATCGCTCGCCACGCGCTCGTCCTCGCGCTCCATGAGGTAGCTCGAGCGCCGCCAGATCGCGCCGCCGTTGATGCACCCGGCCAAGAGACCGAGGATCGATCGACCGACCTCCGGATCGAAGACGACGGGGACCTCCTGCGTATCGACCTTCTGCGCGCCGAGCTTCGCGAGGGTGCGCCGCGCGGCCTCGGCGCCGACCTGCTCGTCGGGCTCGAGGCCCGCGAGGTGGCGCTTGGCCGTCCAGTAGAAGCCACTGCGCTTCTTGCCGTCCGCGTCATCGGCGACCGGATGAACGGTCAGCGACGCGTAGGTGCCGTCGGTCGCTCCGCGGAAGCCGCCGCTCGTGACGAGCGCCCTGCCGCCCGACGCGCGTGAGAACGTGGAGCCCTCGCTGTTCGTGATGCGCGCGTCGGTCGCGAATGCCGCCGCCTCGGCTCGCTTCGCGCGGGCGAGCGCTTCGCCGGCGCCGACCTCGGAGAGCGACGGATCGTAGAGCTCGAGATCCGCGTGCTGATCGCGCGCGCTCAGCTGCGACGGATCCGGCGGCCCCGCGAACTCGTCCGGCTGCGAGAGCCGCGCGAGCTCGATCGCGTCCTCGACGAAGCGGGCGAGGCCGCGCTCCGAGAGGTCGCTGGTCGTCGAGACGGCGACCTGCCCGCCGAGCATCACCCGCAGCCCGACGGCGCGCGAGCCCGCCTCCTCGACGAGCTCGGGCGCGCGCATCCGCACCTTCGCCGAGAGGTGCGAGCCCTCGCCGACCACCGCCTCCGCCACGTCGGCGCCGCCCTTCCGGGCCATGTCGACGATGCGCTCACCGAGCCCGATGAGGCGCTGCTCGGTCTGCTCCCACGATTCGCTACGCGTCATCTGTCTCTCACCCGACCTGCGTTCCGCCCACCGTCATGCCGCTGATCTTGATGGTCGGGCAGGCGACCCCGACCGGCACCGACTGGCCTTCCTTGCCGCACGTCCAG
>JAEZBP010000341.1 GCA_023427125.1 Pseudomonadota bacterium
CCCGAGGAGGGAGCGGACGCCGGCGGCGCCATGGGGAGCGCGGGAGAAGGGAGCGCGGGCGAGGCGACCACGCGGGTGGCGGCCGCGTCGAGCTCGGGGATGCTGTCGTCGCTCGCGGCGCCTCCGAAGATCGGCCGGTTGCGGCGCTCGGGCGGCGCGTGCATGTCGGTGACCGTCGCGGGCCGCGCGTGATCGGGCCGCGAGACCATCTGCTCGTGCGCCGGCGGCGAGGTCTCGATGTCCAGCGACGCCGCCCCGAAGCGCAGCTCGGCGGGCCCGTGGATCTGCATCCACTCGGACACCCGCTGCCCATCGAGGAACACGCCGCCCGCGCCGTGGGTGTCGGCCACCCAGAGGGCCGTGCCGTCCCAGAAGAGCTCGCAGTGGACGGGCTGTACGCCGGCCGCCGCGATGACCCAGCCGGCCGACGGGTCGGCGCCGATCGTCAGGCGCGCCTCGGGATAGTCCGCGCTGATCTCCCAGACCGCGCCCGCCGAGCTCCCGCGCACGAGCTGCGCTCGCGCCCATGCGCGTCGACCTGCAGCGTATCCCTGAGCTTGCGGCACCACCTGATCGCTCACCTACGAACCGACGTGTCCAGGATAGCAAACTGTGGCCGTCATGGGGTGAGCTCGCGCGCGACGGCGAGCACGAGCTCGACGTGGGCGCGCACGCGCGCCTCGCGGGAGGGCAGGCGCCAGCTGCTCTCGAGCGTGAGCTCGGGGACGCGGCGCGCGTCGGCATACATCCCGGTGGCCATCATCCCGAGGGTGCGCGCCCAGATCCACGAGAGCCCGTACGCGATCGGACCGAGCGGGGCGTAGCCGGCCGGCGCGAGCGTGCGCCCGAAGTAGTCGGTGGTCGCGAGCGTGACCCCGCCCGCCTCCATCGCCTCGAGCAGCCGCGCGGCGAGCGCCGGATCCACGGCGCGGTTGGCGAACATGAAGGTCGCGTCCTGCGGCCCCTCGTGGAGCGAGATTACGAAGTCGGGCCTCAGCCGCTCGAAGACCTCGCGCACGATCCGCGCCTCCTCCGTGTCGAAGCGGACGAAGTCGCGGTTGATGTCGTAGCCCTCGCCGTTGTAGCGCGAGAGGTGCGCGGCCCCGACGGGGTTGACCGGCGTGATGATCGTCAGGTCGACGGGATGTTCCGCCCAACGCTCGAGGATGGCGGGCACCGCGAGCAGCCCCGCGTGCTCGTTGCCGTGCACACCAGCGAGCACGAGGAGCCTCTTCGCCCCCTCGCGCGCCGCGCGCACCTCGAGCACCGGGTAGCTGGCGTCGCGATAAGCGATCTCGCCGAGCGTCGTGATCGCGAAGCGATCGGCGTAGCCGTGGACTTCGCGGACGTAGGCGTCGAGCTCGAGCCCGAGCGGCACGATCCCGAGCGCCGTCTCCCGCGCCGGGTGATCGTAGACCCGCCGCTTGAGGTGGTACTTCGCGAAGAGCGCGAGGTCCTGCGGCAGCGTGGCGAGCGAGGGCACGCGATCGAGGTACCGTCGCGCGGCGCGCCCGTCAATCGAGGCCTCGCGATCGACGGAAGCGCGAAGGCCCGCCGCGCAGCGCGCGACGGGCCTCCGTCACTGGGTGCGAGCCGTGAGGCCCGCGCAGGATCAGTTGGGCGTCAGCCGGTAGCCGCCGCCGGTCGCGACCGCGCCCGCGGTGTTGTGCGAGATCGTGACGCCCTCGGTGCCGGTGAGGTTCTCGACGCCGATCGTGGCCTCGCTCCCGCTCGCGCGGTCTCCGGTGCCGACCGAGCAGTAGTGGTACTCGATCACGTTGGTGCCCTCGTAGAAGTGGGCCTGGAAGGTGAACTCCGGGCCGCTCGAGCCGGGGCGCGCGTTGACCCATTCGATCACGAAGACCTGCGAGCCAGCAGTGCCCGTGGTCTGAGTGCGGAGGTCGAAGGCCGTGCCCATGTAGAGATCGTCCCAGAAAGCAGCAACCACCCCGTTCGGGGTCGAGGTGCTCGGCAATCGCGCGTTGGTGAAGGCGGCCACCTGGGTCCCCGTCGCCGACGTCCACAGCTGCGCAATCCCATTGACGTTCGCGGAGTAATGCGTGACCTCTCCGCCGTAGTAGGTGAACGCGAAGGGAAGCGGCGCGATCGGCGTGTTTGCATCGTCGGCGGCGCCAGTGGACGAGCGCGTCGGCGAGGTCCACGTCCCGGTGGTCACACACGCTGCCGTGATCGGCGTCGGAGTGTAGGGCACCAAGCCGTAGGCGAACGTGAGATCGAACTGCCCCGGTGCGGTCGACGTGGACCCGTTGACAGCAAGGATGCGGGTGATGGGCATCGTGCCCACGTTGTCGATGCTCACGACCTCGGTGCCGCCCGCGCCGGTGGCGTTGGTCGCCGTGCACGACGTGGCAGCGCACGAGTCGCGCACCTTGATCACGGGGTTGAAGCCGGCGGCGCCGACGACGGTCGCCGTCACACGGCCGCTCGGAGGCACCGTGACCGAGTAGTAGAGCGTGGTCCCGCCGAGCGGCGTGCAGCCGCCGAGCGGCGTGCCACCGCCAGCGCTATCCACGGCAGTGAACGAGGTCGGCCCCGACACCGCCGTTGCGGTGTCGCACGTGCCGTTCGCCGCGAGCGCGACCGTGGCGCTGGACAGGTCGAAGGTGCCGAACGTGGTGGTGGAGTCCGCACCGACGGCGATGAGTCGCGTCACGGCCGACCCCGTGGTGTTGAGGAGCGTGATGGCCTCGGTCCCGCCGCTTGACGCCGCGTCAATGTTGGCCACGCACGCGCCGCTGCAGTCGTCCAGCGAGCGGAGCGTCAGGTCCCACGAGGTGCCCGTCGGCGTGCCCGTCACCGTCGTGACGCTGTTCGCCGGGACGTCCACCGCATAGTAGAGGACGGGCCCCGGGCTCGAGCCGCAGGTACCGCCAGTCGGCGCCGGACCCCCGTCGGCGAGGCTCACCCCGGTGACGCCCGCGCCGAGAGCCGTCGCGCCCGCGCACGTGGCGTTCGCCGCGTAGGGCGTGTTGGTAGCGGACAGGTCGAACGTGCCCCCGCCGGACCATCCGCCCACCGCGATGAGCCGCGTGATCGCTTCGCCCGACGTGTTCGCGAGCACCATCTGCTCCGCGGTGCCGGAGAAGCCCACGTCACGGATGGAGAGGCAGGTACCATCGCAGTCACCGAGGGAGCGCAGCGAGATATCCCAGGACGTGCCGGTGGGGGTCGCGACCAGGGTCGTCGCGCTGTTGGCCGGGATGGTGACCGAGTAGTAGAGCACCGGCGCGCTTCCCCCGCCCGAGCTGGTGGAGCAGGTCGTGTCCGTCGGAGCGGCGCCGCCAATTCGAACGTCGGCGCCGGTGACGCCTGCGCCCACCGGCACTGCGCCGGCACATGAGGCGTTCGATGCCAACGTGGTGTAGTCGAAAGCGATGTCGAACGTCCCGGTGGTGGATGCCGACCATCCCATCACACCCAGAACGTGCGTAACCGGTGCGGCGGTTGTGTTCGAGAGCGAGAGACTCTCCGGGGTGTCCCTCGAGAACGTGCACTCCGTGTCGGTGCACGCGTCCTGCGTGAACAGCGCGATGTCGGGTGTGCTGTCCGTGGTCACGTCCACACGGGTGTTCGCCGGGACGGTGACCGAGTAGTAGAGGGCCGTGGTGGGCGGTGTGCTCGTCGACCCGCCGCAGCTCGGGTCCATCGAACGCGGGCCGCCGTCGGCGAGATCCTCGCCGCCGCGGATCGTGTCCCCCGTGATGGCCGCAGCCATGTCGCATGCGCCGTTGAGGCCCGCCAGATAGCAGACCGAGGGCTCGCCGCCGCATCCGTACCCGGTCTCGAGAGCGCAGCTCGCGGAGCAGCCGTCGCCGTCCGCGGTGTTGCCATCGTCGCATGCCTCACCGCTGGCGAGGATTCCATCGCCGCACACGATGGGCGTGCAGGTCACCTCGAGGGTATAGGCGCTCGTGTCCTCCGCCGTGGTGCTGAACCGGTCGTACACGACGTAGCTCGTGACGCCAGGCTCCGCGACGAACTCGACCGTCTCGGTCGCGCTCACCGTGGTGCTGCTGTCGATGCACGGCGCAGCCGCGTCGCATGCGACGTCGCCTTCGAGCACGTAGAGGTCGAAGTCGCCGCTCGACGCAAGGCGCGTGGAGGTGATGGTCACCTCCGCCCGAGTCGCGTTCCGGAAGCGCCAGACCTGCTCGTTGCTCGCGTAGTCGTAGCTCGTGCACTCGTACTCGGAGATCGTCGCGGTGCCATCGGCGGTGTCGCCGTTGATGGTGCCGCTCGCGCAGTCGATCACCACAGCCTCGGCGGTCGGGCACAGGTCGACGCACGCCGTGGTCGTTGCGTCGCAGGTCTCGGCGCCCGGGCAGGCCGTGCGGTCGCTCTCGACGAGGCAGCCGTTGCTGTCCGCCGCGCAGGTCACGACGTCGGCGCCGTCGCAGTAGGTCGCGCTCGGGCAGACGTCGACGAGTGAGCACGCGTCGACGCAGACCGCCATCTCACCAGCGTCGGAGCAGACGTCGCCGGCCGCGCAGGTGGTCGTCTCCGCGACGAAGCAGCCGAAGGCGTTCGGCGCGCAGGTCTCCACGGCCGAGTCGTCGCCGCTGCAAGCACGGGTCGCCTCGGTGCCGCACTGGGTCAGGCCCATGCACGGATCGGTCGCCGCCGTGCTGCACATCGCCGGCGCGCCGTCGGCGTCGCAGAAGCCGAACATGGCGTCCGTGCAGTCGGTGCGGGCCTCGACGAGGCAGCCGAAGGCGTCCTCGGCGCAGGCGACGAGCTCGGGGCCGTCGCAGCTGACGCCGGCCGCCGCGCACTGGGTGATGCCGTCGCAGGGATCGCCCGTGAACGTGCACTCCGCCGTGGCGGTGTCGTCGCAGGTGCCGCCCGCGCGCGAGGCGCAGTCGGCGGTCGTCGCGACCAGGCAGCCGAAGGCGTTCGGGGCGCAGGTCACGAGGTTGTCGCCGTCGCAGCTCGTGCCCGGGGTCGTGCACGCGTCGGCGATGCCGTCGCACGGATCGACCGGGAAGACGCACATCGGCATCGCGCCGCTCTCGTCGCAGACGCCGGCGCCGGCCGCGCAGTCGGTCTCCTCGATCACGAGGCAGCCGTCGGTGTTGGCCGCGCAGATCGACAGCGTGTCGCCGTCGCAGCTGCGGCCCTCCGCGGTACAGCGCTCCGCCGCGGGGACGCCTTCACACGGGTCCACCACGTCCTCGACACACTCCGCCGCCCCGCCCGAGACCTCGCAGGTCTCGTCGGCGGCGCACGCCGCGGTCGTCTCGACCATGCATCCGTCGGCGTTGGCCGCGCACGTGACGACCGAGTCGCCCCGGCAGCTCGTGCCCGCCGTCGTGCAGAGGGTCAGGCCCTCGCACACGTCGGTGCCGCCGTCCTCATCGCCGCCGTCCGTGCCCACCTGCGGGCTGTCGCACGCACCGAGTGCCAGCAGCGCAGCTGCCGCCCACCACAATCTTCTCGTCACCATCTCGCCTCCAAGCCGCTCCGATTTCCAGAAGGGCCGAAGGTGCCCTCGACGAAGAGGCCCGTCAACGGACGTCTCGACAATCTGTCGGGATTGGCCGGACCACCGATGAGCAATCCTCTGCACCTCCTGTGAAGCCGGGCTTCACAGCGCGGGCTCGGGCCTCACCGGAAGGTCCCGTCGAAGGGAGGCATCGTGATTGCGTACGTGCGGAGGCTCACCCTAGGATGGCGACCATGGACAGACGGGGCTTCCTCTGGACGACGGCGGGGACCGCGCTCGCGGGGCTGACCGCCGCCAACACGAGCGGATGTGGGGCAGCCCAGCTGCGGCTGGGCAACGACGAGGCCGGCGCGCTCCTCGCGCGGCTCGATCATGGGCTGCGCACCATCCGATCGGCGCCTCGCACGCTCTCGGGCCGCAACCAGAACGACGCCGCCGAGCGGGTCGCGCGGCTCGGCCTCGAGGCGCTCGTCGTCGCCGACGTCGCGCGCTCGATCCCGGAGGGCTCCGAGATCCCGGCGGCGCTCGCCGAGCGCCTGCAGCAGGAGATGCCGGTCCTCGATCGTTGCGCCGACACCTACACCGGTCTGCTCGCCGGCCTCCCGCCGGCCGCCCGCCGGCACCTCGAAGAGCACCTGCGCGCCCGACCCGACGCCGCGATGCGCGTCGCGGAGTGGATCGACGAGGGCGCCTCGGAGCACGCCGTCGCCTACGAGAGCCGGCTCAAGCTCCGCCAGCTCGCGACCAACGTGACGGCGCGCATGCGGCGCCAGTCGATGGGCGCGGTCATCGACGAGACCCTCGGCAAGGTCGAGCGGGTCATGGCGCAGCACGGGACCCCGACGGCGATGGCGCGCCAGGCGGGGACCAACGCGATGCTCGCCTCGATCTGGCAGCAGATCGAGGGCGGAGGCTCGCCGGGCGGCGCCGCGAGCGGGCTCGCCGCGCCGGGCGACCCCGCGCCCCCTCCGCCTCAGTGGGGCACCGAGCCCGAGCCGGAGCTGATCGAGCAGCAAGGCCCCGGGGACACCGAGCTGATCGTCGGCGGCGTGATGATGGGCGCGGGCGCGGTCGTCTTCGGGATCGCCACGCTGATCGGCGCGCTCGCGGGCGACGTCTTCCTCGGCATGCTGATCGGCGCGACGCCGGGCGGCACGCTGGTGATCGTCGGCTTGATCGTGCTCCTGGTCGGTGTCGCGCAGAACGCGTGATGAACGGGAGCGACGTGACGGGATCCGACATGCCGTCACGCAGTGGAGCGACGCATGCAATCGCGATCGCGGGCGCCGGCGCGACGAGCGCGGTCGGCCGCGGGCTCGCCGCGATCCGGAGCGCGCTGGCCGAGGGGCGCGACGGCATCGCCGAGGTCGAGCGCTTCGACGTCTCGCCCTTTGCGCCGGTGACGCTCGGCGCGTGCGTGCCCGGCAGCGACG
>JAEZBP010000420.1 GCA_023427125.1 Pseudomonadota bacterium
GGCCGGCGTGGTGCGCGGGAGCGACGCGGCGGAGCTCACGGCGACCGGACGCGCGCCGGAGCTCCGGGCGTCGCGCTTCGATGACGCGTGGGCGACGGCGCTCATGCGCCCTCCCACCTCCGCAGCAAGAGCGACGTGTTCACTCCACCGAACGCGAAGTTGTTGCTCATCACGAGCCTCGGCGAGGCCGCCGTCGGCTCGCGCACGTAGCCGAGCTTCGCGCAGCGAGGGTCCACCTCATCGAGGTTGCGGTTCGCGGCGAGGAAGCCGTCCTGCATCATCCGCACGCTGGCGATGGCCTCGATGGCGCCGCACGCGCCGAGCGTGTGGCCCATGTAGCTCTTGATCGACGAGATCGGCACCGCGCGCTCGAAGACCTCGCGCGTCGCGTGGCTCTCCTCGATGTCGCCGAGCTCGGTGCCGGTCGCGTGCGCGTTCACGTAGTCGACCGCGTCGCGATCGATCCCCGCCGCCGCGAGCGCGAGCTCCATGGCGCCCCGCATCCCGTCGCGCGAGGGCGCCGTGAGGTGATCGCCGTCGCAGTTGGTGCCCCACGCGAGCAGCTCCGCGAGGATGGTCGCGCCCCGCGCCCTCGCGTGCTCCTCGCTCTCGAGGATCACCGTCGCCGCGCCCTCGCCGATCACCAGCCCGTCGCGCGCCGCGTCGAAGGGGCGCGGGCTCGAGGCCGGCGTCCCGTTGAAGCGCACGCTGGTCGCCATCAAGAGATCGAAGGTGACCGCCGTCGCGTAGTGCATCTCCTCGGCGCCGCCGCAGATCATCACGTCGGCGAGCCCGTGGCGGATCGACTCGAGGCCGTAGCCGATGCCCTGCGAGGCGCTGGTGCAGGCGCTCGAGGTCGGCACGATGCGGCCGCGCACCTTGAAGTACTGCGCGAGGTTCGCCGCGCAGGTGTGGGTCATGAACTTCAGGTACGCGGTCGAGTCGAGGCCGCGCATCGTGTGCTCGGTGAAGAGCGGCCCGCAGAACTCCTCGAACGCGTGGTTGCTGCCCGACGTCGATCCGTACGCGACGCCGCAGCGCCCCGCGCTGATGGCCTCCTCGCTCAGGCCCGCCTGCGCCACCGCCTGCTCGGTGGCGTAGGTCGCCAGGAGCGCGACCTTGCCCATCGTGCGGCGCTTCTTGCGCGGATAGCGCTTCGTGAGATCGAGCCCGTCGACCATCCCGCCGAGCCGGCCCTGCAGATCCTTGATGTGCGCCCACTCCGGCATGAAGCGCACGCCGCTCCGCTGCTCCTTCAGCGCACAGACCAGCTCATCGGGGCTCACGCCGATCGGCGAGGCCAGCCCCATCCCCGTGATCACCACCCGCTTCACGACTCACCTCGCTCGCGCGCCGCCCTCGCGGCGCTCGCGCCCACCGGCTCCCCCGCCATCACGTTGATCGATCCCTCGGCGATCGTCCTGCCATCGCGGATCAGCGCGCACTCGATCTGCGCGGCGGGGCCGATCGTCCACGCCTCGGTGCAGCGGATCAAGAGCTCGTCGCCGACGGCGAAGAACGGAACGTGCAAGCGCACCTCGCGGGTGCCGAGCAGCGCCCCGGTCGTCATCGAGGGCCCCCCGGGCGGCGCGAGCAGGCCGACCAGCGCGGCGGCGGCCTGGGCGAAGAGCTCGATCGCGACGAGCGCCGGCACCCCTGCCTCCTCGAGGAAGGGGTGGTCCTCCCGGATCACCGCGCGGCACACCAGGCTCCGCCCCTCCTGCGAGACCGCCTCGTCGATGAGGAGCATCGGCGGCCGATGCGGCACGAGCGCCGTCAGCGGAGGGAGCGCGCTCAAGAGCCGCCGTCGCCGCCGCCCAGGATCTCCCGCGGATCGGGGGGGCCGCCCTGCGCGTCCTCGGCCTCCGGGCCCTTGGCGATCTCGGCCTCCACGAACGTCACCAGCTCTTCCACCGTGCGGATCTGCTTCGCGTCGTTCGGATCGGGGCGGCGCCCGGTGACCTCGCGCAGCTGCACGAAGATGTCGATCGCGTCGATGCTGTCGAGGTCGAGGTCCTCGTAGAGCGTCGACTCGGGCTTGATCTCGGCGCGGTCGAGCTCGAAGGAGTCCGCGAGGATCTCGGCGATCCGCTCAAAAATTTCGTCTCTGGTCATCGCTGGGGGCGTCTTCTGCGGCAGGTCGGTGGGGCAGTCTACTGGACCGGGAGTCTACTCAACCCAGTCTATTCAACCCAGCGTCGCCGGGTCGGCAAACTGATGGAGCTTGAGCGGGCCGCTCGCGTGGACGTCGGTCTCCCCGAGGAGCTTCAACGCCTCGTCGCGGCCGTAGTTGAAGATCTCCGCGGTGCGCTTGTCGACGAGGTGCTTCTTCCGCGGGGTCATGAGCTCCTCGAGCATTGGGCGGACCACATCGACGCCCACGTTGTAGTTGCCGAGGTTGCCGCGGTAGTAGGTGCCTTCCCGCCGCAGGTGGGCCTCGACGCGGCCGAAGAGGCTCGCGAAGCCGCGCAGCGCGGTCAGCACCTCGTTCTTCTTCCGCAGCTCGCCCTCGAGGAAGCGGAGGTCGAGGTGCAGGTCCCGCGCGAAGGGATCGAACCAGAGGTTCAGGTAGCAGCCGAAGTCGAAGTTGAACTTGGCCTTGAGCAACTCGTAGCTGCCGAAGGTCGAGTAGAGGTTCCGATAGATCAGCATCGTGGCCTCCCATCGGAACTGCATGAACGCGTCGTAGGCCAGGGTGCGCCGCTCGAGCTCGGGGTCGCCCGCGGCGTCGCGCTTGATGAGATCGGCGAGGAAGTCGCACTCGATCGAGATGAAGTCCGAGCCCGGGCTGTAGAAGGGATCGGCGAACGCGCTCGCGTCCCCGACGAGGCCCCAGCGGTCGGGGCTGAAGAAGCGCTTCACGCCGTACGCGAGCTGCGTGTAGCCCTCGAGGTCGTGGGGCTCCGAGCCCTCCATCAGATCGGCGACCGCCCGATGCTCGTCGAGGAACGCGCGGAAGCCCTCCTGCTTGCGCATCCCGGGCCGGAACACGTCCTTGTGCCCGACGACGCCGACGGAGGTCACCCCGCGGTTGAGCGGGATGAACCAGATCCAGTAGCCCGGGTAGCAGAAGTGGTTGGTGCTCAGGGTCCGCGGGACGTGGCGGGTGCGCCGGCGCCAGGCGTCGTCCTGGATCGCGTCGAAGTCCTTCACCTGCGTGTAGCGTCCCCAGATCGCCGCGCAGTGATGGACCGGCTCGGGCGTGCGCAGGTCGAGCTTGCGCGCGAGCAGGCTCTCGCGCCCCGTCGCGTCGATCACCCAGCGCGCGCGGTAGTGGCGCGTCTCGCCATCGTCGCTGCGACCCTTGTCTCTGCGAACAGTGAAGCGATGCTCCTCTCCGCCCGTGCCGAGCTCGACGTCCTTGGCCGTCCACCCGATGAGCACCTCGGCGCCGTCGGCCCGGTTCATCTCCCGCAGGTCGGCCTCGAGGCGCGCGCGATCGAGCTGAAAGCTCGGCATCGGCGGCGCGCGGTCGGTGCCGATCTCGCTCATCCGAGTGAGCTCGGCGTCCTTCTCGGGCGTGTCGAAGAAGAAGCGCAGCCCCATCTTCGGCAGGTGCGCATCGAAGAGGTAGGTGCTGAGGCCGAGCTTGTGCGCGAGGTAGTGCGAGGCGATCTCGACCGTCGACTCGCCGACCTTCCAGCGATGCGCGTCGGTCTTCTCGAAGACGGTGACGGAGAGGCTCGGCGCCTCGCGGCGCAGCTGCCGCGCGAGGAGGTTGCCGGCCAGGCCGCCGCCGAGGATCGCGACGTCGATCACATCGGTCGCTCCGCTATGGGACGGCATGCCGACCCCTGCGGGAGACCGACGGAGACACGACCCCTCGCAGGGTTCGGCCTACCGTCACTTCGCTTCGCTCCGTGATCGAGCGCTCGTCCGAGTCAGTCATCTTCGCCGTCATGTGGAGCCGGAAGGGCGCGAATCCTAGAGGCGAAGCTCTACGGGCGCCAGCGGATCCACCGAGGTGGCGGCCCGGCCCGGGCGCCGTCGAATGAGCACCGTCACGGCGGGGAGCGCGCCCCCCACCCCACCTCTCGGGGCCGCTGACCCGTCGACTCCGAGAACGGGTGGAGCTACATCCCCGCGCGCATGAGCAGCAGCAGCGAAGCGTGGGACGTGGTCGTGTGCGGAGGGGGGCTGGCCGGCCTGACCCTCGGGCTCCAGCTGAGGAAGCGCTTCCCCGAGGCGCGGGTGCTCGTGGTCGAGCGCCAGACGCGGCCGCTCCCGGACGCGTGCCACAAGGTGGGCGAGTCGAGCGTCGAGATCGGCGCCCACTACTTCGAGAAGGTGCTCGGCCTGCGCCCTTACCTCGACGCGCGCCAGCTCCGGAAGAACGGCCTGCGCTTCTTCAGCGGCGTGAAGGGCGCCAAGCTGAACGAGCGCTGCGAGTACGGGCCGAGCGAGCAGCCGAAGGTGCCCTCGTTCCAGATCGATCGCGGCCGCTTCGAGAACGACCTGCGCGCGATGCTCGAGGAGGCCGGCGCGAGCCTGCGCGAGGGCTGGGGCGTTCGCGACGTCGAGCTCGAGGCGGGCGAGGCGCCGCACCGCGTGGTGCTCGTCGGCCCGAAGGCCGAGACCGAGACCGTGTCCGCGCGCTTCGTCGTCGACGCGACCGGCCGGCGGCGGCTCCTCCAGAAGAAGCTCGGCCTGCACCGCGACGCGCCCCACCAGGCGAGCTCCGCGTGGTTCCGGATCAAGGGCCGCTTCGACGTGGCCGACCTCGTCGAGCCGAGCGAGACCGCGTGGCACGCGCGCGACGTCGACAAGAAGCGCTGGCTCTCGACGGTGCACCTCTGCGGCACCGGCTATTGGTTCTGGCTCATCCCGCTCGCGACCGACCACTGGAGCCTCGGCATCGTCGCGGAGGCGGCGAGCCACGACTTCCGCGCCTTCAGCAAGCCCGAGACCGCGCGCGCGTGGATCGCCGAGCACGAGCCCTACGTCGCCAAGAAGCTCGAGGGCGTGCCCTTCGAGGACTTCATCGCGATGAAGGACTACCGCCACGACAGCGAGCGCGTGATGAGCGCCGGCCGCTGGGCGTGCGTCGGCGAGTCGGGCGTCTTCGTCGATCCGCTCTACAGCCCGGGCAGCGACTTCATCGGCACGGCCAACGCGCTGACCACGGAGCTCATCGGCGACATGCTCGCCGGGAAGCTGACGGAGGCGCGCGCCGACGAGCTGAACCGCTTCATGCTGCGCTTCGAGGATCTGACCACCGACACGCTCGCGCTCGGCTCGCAGGTCTTCGGCAAGCCCGAGGTCGTCGCGGCCAAGCTCTACTGGGACTACCTCCAGTACTGGGCGTTCGTCTGCCAGTACTTCTTCCAGAAGATCTACGCGCTGCCGGTCGAGGAGCACCGCCGCTTCAGCGCGATGCTCGATCGCTGGATCGCGCTCAACCAGCGGGTGCAGTCGGTGCTGCAGGCGTGGGCGCGCCTCGCGCCGGACACGCCCTCGGTCGAGCGGGTGGGCCTCCCGCACTTCCCGTCGACGCTGGCCGATCTGCACCTCGATCTGCTGAAGGAGAAGACGCCGGACGAGACCTACCGCGACATGGAGGCCGCCCTCGCGGTGGGTCAGGAGGTCTTGACCGAGCTGGTGCTGCGCGCCCTGCGCCGCGCCGGGCCGGAGCGCGCCGAGGCGCTGGCGCGCGAGCTCGGCGTGGCCGGGTGGGATCTCCGCATCGAGGAGCAGCGCCTCACGGCCGACGAGGCCGATCCGAAGGTGCGCCGCAAGCTCCTGCCGCCGCGAATCCGCGACGTCGAGCGCGCGCTCGGCAAGACGGCCCCCGAGACGCCGGACGCGCCTCGGCTCCGCGAGCTGCTGGCGATCGCGCAGCTCGCGTGAGCTCCGCGCTCGACGCCGCCATCGCGCGCCTGTACTCGGTCTTCGCCCGCTACCGCAGGCCCGCGCTCGTCGAGGGCTGCCCGTGCTGTGTCGGCGCCGCCGATCAGGCGAAGCTCCACGCGCGCCCCTTGCGTGCGCTCGGCGAGGAGGAGCTCCGCCGCTACGCATTCAAGGCGCTGACCACCTGGGGCACGGAAGACGACCTGCGCCATTTCCTCCCCCGCATTCTCGAGCTCGTCGCGCAGAGCGGCCTCGGCGTCGCTCCGCAGACCGTGCTCGGTAAGCTCGCCTACGGCCGGTGGGAGCGCTGGCCCAAAGACGAGCGAGCCGCGAGCCGCGCGTTCCTCGATGCGTGGCTCGATGACGCCCTCGAGAGCGGCCGCGCCGGGACCGTCATCGATGTGCTCTCCTCGATCCGCCAGACCGGCGGGGAGCTCGCGCCCTTGCTCGTGCGCGTCGACCTCGAGGCCGCACGCTCGCCTGCCGCGCGCGCCCTGCTCCTCGAGCTGGCGGGCGAGCTGGCGTCGCAGCGCAAGCTCGATCCGTGGATGAGCGTCGAGGACTCCGACGCGGTCACGAGCTGGCTCGTCCATCCCGATCGCCGTGGATCGATCGAGCGCGCCATCGAAGAGCTGGCCGACCCCGGCGAGCGCGACCTCGCGCGGTGGAGGCTCGATGCGCTCCTGCTGCGCGCCGGCGCGTAGCGGAAACGGCGACAGCGCGCGATCGATCAGGTGTTCGGATCGACCACGACCGGATCGGTGACGACCACGTCCTCCTCCGGCAGCCCGGCGCGCCGGCGGGTGGTCGGGCGGACACGGCGAGCCACCTCGTGGAGGCCGGCGGCGGCGGCCAGGCCGGCGAAGGACGTCGGCGAAGCCGCCGTCGAGCCGGCGCACCTTCGCGTCTTGCTCGTCGCGCTTGCGGATGCGGGTGGGCGCCTCGCCGAGGGAGCCGGAGGGATCGGCGGGACCCGGAGTGACCCTATGTATAGGTGGTTTTGGATCCGGCGGGCCCGAAAGGCGCCTCGTCGAGGGTCGGGAGCGCATCGGGAGCAAGCGCCGGGCGCCTCGGCGAGGGTCGGAGCGCGCTCGCGGGATGCGGGTGGGTGCCTCGCCGAGGGAGCTTTCGGATCGGCGGGACCCGGAGTGACCCTATGTATAGGGTGGTTTTGGATCCGGCGGGCCCGAACGGCGCCGCGTCGAGGGCGGGAGCGCATCGGGAGCAAGCGCCGGGCGCCTCGGCGAGGGTCGGAGCGCGCTCGCAGGATGCGGGTGGGCGCCTCGCCGAGGGAGACGGAGGGATCGGCGGGACCCGGAGTGGCGCTGTCTGTAGGGGGCTCGGGGGTGGCGGAGATCGACGCGAGCACGACCGCGAGGGTGCGATCGGCGGCACGACCGGGCCCACGCGCGCGATGCAGCGGGGGTACGCGTGCGGATGGGCGTCGGTGGCCGGCGGCAGCAAGCCATGGCGTACGCGCGCTGTTTGCGCGTGCGCCGTGGCGCCTCCTTCCATGAAACCCCGAACTACCCGACTCACCGAGGAGGCCGGGCGGGTCCGCCCGGGCGCGGCGCTCATGGAGCCAATCAACGAGGCTCGGGCTGAAGGCGCGCTCTGGCGCCTTCAGCC
>JAEZBP010000428.1 GCA_023427125.1 Pseudomonadota bacterium
CTCCATACACACGCCGCCGTGGACGACGCCGGCGGCGTGGAGCGCCGCGAGCGCGCCGGCGATCGGGTGCACCAGCACCAGCGCGGCCTCCGGCGAGAGGCGCCGCCCCCCGAAGAGATCGTGCAGCGTCATGCCCGCCGCCAGCTCGTGGGCCACCCAGGGACGACCGTCCTCGAGCCCGTGCGCGAGGACGCGGGGGATCGCCGCGTGCTCGATCGAGGAGGCCGCGCGCACCTCGCGCTCGAAGCGCGGGCGATCGAGGCCCTCGCGCGGGCCGCGCTCGATCACCACCTCACGCAGGCCGTCGCGCGCGCGCCACAGCTCGCGCCCCCCTGCCCCGCCGATGCGCTCGAGCAGCTCGTACTCGCCGGCCGACATCGCACCCACAGGATATCGCCGCGCGCGGTGGCTGCCCCTGGGCATACCGCTACACCCACCCTGCGCGCGTCGACGCTTGACAATCCATCGACTCCGGCTAGCATCCCCGACCCCACGCGGAAGTGGCGGAACTGGCAGACGCACCAGACTAAGGATCTGGCGGGTTAACCCCCGTGGAGGTTCGAGTCCTCTCTTCCGCATGTTTCTTCGACCGAACGTTTCTTCGACAGGTTCTGCGACCAGACGAGAGCCGGGCCTTCCGCCCGGCTTCGTCGTTTAACCCCCACCCTGCAACTCCACCCCGCCGCCCCGGACGACAGGACGCGCCGATGCCGAGCTGGGCATTCTGGGCTCTCTTCCTCCTCGCGGGAGCGCTCGCGATCGTGCTCTCCAAGCGCCTCGACGACGGAGATCGTGGCGGCCCGAGCGACCAAACTTGACCGCGGCGCCCTGTCCGTGCGGTGATCCCCCAGCGGAGGTCGGATGTTCCGAGAGGTCTTGCAGGATGTGGTCGAGCGCACCGAGGGCGGGGTCGCTGGCCTCTTGATGGGCTTCGACGGAATTACCGTCGACACGTACGTGCGTGAGGCCGCGGGGCTCCCGGTCGACGTCGAGACGGTCGGCATGGAGTACAGCGTGATCCTCAAGGACATCCGCAAGGCGGCGGAGCTCCTCGAGGCCGGCGGCGCGAACGAGATCTCCATCCAGGCCGAGAAGCTCACGACGGTGATCCGCGTGCTCAACGACGAGTACTTCGTCGCCGTCACCCTGCGGCCCGACGGCAACTACGGGAAGGCGCGCTTCCTCCTGCGCACCGCGAGCAGCAAGCTCCTCTCCGAGCTCACCTAGGACGACGGGCCAGAAATGCGATCCGGCTTCCAGGCTCGGCGACGGTCCTGTGCGCTTCTCGGTTACCAGCGGCGGCAGAGCATTTCTGGTCCGTCGTACGACCCGGAACGAAGTTCCGGGCAGCAACGCTAGCGGTCCGGGCACGATGCCCCGCACGCTCCTGCGCATCCTCGTCCTGCACGGCCCCAACCTGAACCTGCTCGGGCTGCGCGAGCCGGCGATCTACGGGCGCACCGATCTGCCCACCATCGAGGCGGAGCTGCAGGCGCTCGGCTTCGATCTCGGCGCGCTGATCGACAGCCGCCAGTCGAACCACGAGGGCCAGCTCATCGACTGGCTCCACGAGGCCCGCGTCGAGGCGGACGGCGTGCTGATCAACGCGGGCGCCTACACCCACACCTCGATCGCCCTGCGCGACGCGATCGTCGCCTGCGAGCAGCCCTGCGTGGAGGTCCACCTCTCGAATACGCACGCGCGCGAGGCCTTCCGGCGGCGCTCGCGCATCGCGCCGGTCTGCATCGGGGTGGTCCAAGGTTTCGGCCCCATGAGCTATGAGCTTGGCTTGAGGGGCCTCATCGACTATCTCAGGGCGCCCGCTCCGAAGGGCTGAGCGGCGCTTCCGAGAGAACGAGGCAGACGAGATGGACATCGACCTCAAGCAGCTCCGCGAGCTGATGCGCGCGATGAAGCAGCTCGACGTCAACGAGCTCGAGATCGAGCAGGGCGACCAGCGCGTCTTCCTGCGCCGCGGCGGCGACGGCGCCATGGCCTACCCCGCCCCCCAGGCGCCGGGGCCGGTGACGCTGCCGCCCCCGCCCAGCATGCCGGCGGCGGGCTCCTACGGCGAGGTGGCGTCCGACGAGGACGCGGGCGCCACGTACATCACCTCGCCCTTCGTGGGCACGTTCTACCGCTCGCCCTCCCCCGACGCGTCCCCCTTCGTCGAGGTGGGTCACCGGGTCAGCGCCGGGCAGGTGCTCTGCATCGTCGAGGCGATGAAGCTGATGAACGAGATCGAGGCCGAGGTCTCTGGCGTCATCCTCGAGGTGCTCGTCGACAACGGCAGGCCGGTCGAGTTCGGCGAGCGGCTCTTCAAGGTGAAGCCCGCGTAGATGTCCTCGGCGGATGTGATGCCCCGTCTCGCCGGCCCTCGACGCGCGACTCTGCGTCGCTCCTCCTCGAAAATGCTTGGCATTTCCTCGTCGTCGCTCCTCGATTCGCACGCCGATGACTCGGCGATACGGGTCATCACCCTCGCCTCGGACATCTGATGGTGGAGAAGGTCCTCATCGCGAACCGCGGCGAGATCGCGGTCCGCATCATCCGCGCCTGCCGGGAGCTCGGCATCCCGACCGTGGCGGTCCACTCGGAGGTCGACGCCGAGGCCCTCCACGTGCGGCTCGCCGACCAGGCGATCTGCATCGGCCCGGCGTCGAGCGCGCTCAGCTATCTCAACGTCCCGGCGATCATCGCCGCCGCCGAGATCAGCGGGGCCGACGCGATCCACCCGGGCTACGGCTTCCTCTCCGAGAACGCCGACTTCGCGGAGACGAGCGAGCGCTGCGGGCTCACGTTCATCGGGCCCACCGCGCAGAACATGCGCGACTGGGGCTCGAAGGTCTCGGCGCGCGCGCTCGCGACGCGCCTCGGCCTGCCGCTCCTGCCGGGCACCGGCGTCCTGGCCGACGCCGACGAGGCGGTCCGCAAGGCCGACGAGATCGGCTACCCGGTGATCCTCAAGGCGTCGGCCGGCGGCGGCGGGCGCGGCATGAAGATCGTGCGCGACGGCGCGACGCTGCGGCGGGTCTTCCCGCAGGCCCAGGCCGAGGCGATCGCGGGCTTCAAGTGCGGCGACCTCTACCTCGAGCGCTACGTCGAGGAGCCGCGGCACATCGAGTTCCAGGTGCTCTGCGACGGCGAGGGGCGCGCGCTGGTGCTCGGCGAGCGCGAGTGCTC
>JAEZBP010000488.1 GCA_023427125.1 Pseudomonadota bacterium
CCGCCGTCGACATCGATCTGATCCACGAGCGCCGCACCGCGCCCCTGCCCGATCACGAGTGGACGTTCGTCGAGATCTGGACGCGCAACACGATCTACGCGCTCGACTCGCGCCTCGTCTGCATCGCCGTCATCGATCAGAGCTCGCGGCGCAGCCACCCCGATCACGCGCTGCTCGGCGCGCGCCTGGTCGGCGGCCAGCAGCGCGACGGCGAGTCGATGGAGCTCAGCCATCCCTTCCCGCGGCCGGGCTCGGAGGCGGTGTTCGAGCAGACCAAGGGGCGTCAGGTGCGCTTCTCGCAGACCTCGACGGTGACCCGCGTCGTCCTGCGGCTGCGCGTGCTGACGGTCGCGAGCGACAACCTCCTGCCGACCTGGGAGGAGATCACCGGGCACGGCGAGGCCCCGGCGGCAGCGATCAAGAAGGACTGAGCACGAGCGTTGAGCTCGATCTCTGCCGTGCCGCTCCTCGCGCTCACCCTGCTCGCTTGCGTCGCGCTCCTGCTCTGGGCCGAGAGGTCTGGGAGGCAGCGGCTGAAGTGGGTGTGGAAGCCGCTGGCCGCCGCGTGCTTCATCGCCGTGGGCTGGCTCGCTGGCGCGCTCGAGAGCGCGTGGGGGAGCGCGCTCTTCGCGGGGCTCCTGCTCGCGGCCGCGGGCGACGTCCTGCTCATCCCGAAGGACAAGCGCTCCTTCCTCGCCGGCCTCGTCGCCTTCCTGCTCGGTCACGTCGCCTACGGCGTCGCGTTCGCGCTGCGCGGGCTCGACCTCGGCTGGGCGCTCGGGGCCGGCGCCGTGTGCACGATCGTGGCCCTCCCCGTGCTGCGCTGGCTCTGGCCCTCCGTCGAGCCCAAGATGCGCGCGCCGGTCGCCTGCTACGTGCTCGTGATCACCGCGATGGTCGCGCTCGCCGCCGGCACCTTCGGCGCGCACGGCGACGCGCGCATCCTCGTCGGCGCCGTCGGCTTCTACCTCTCCGATCTCGCGGTGGCGCGCGAGCGCTTCGTCCGCTCGAGCTTCACCAACCGCCTCTGGGGCCTGCCGCTCTACTTCGGCGCACAGCTCCTGCTCGCGATGACCCCCGGAGGGAGCCCCTGGTGACCAGCCCGCGCGACGAGGCCCTGGCGGCCATCGATCTCCACCCCGCGCTCCGCGCGCTCTTCGAGCACGCGCGCGGGCTCCTCGACGACGATCCGGGGCACGACGTCGAGCACTGCCTTCGGGTCGCGGGCTGGACGCTCCGCTGCGGCGGCGAGGAGGTCGACCCCTCGGAGGCGATCGCGGCGGCGCTCCTCCACGACGTCGTGAACGTCCCGAAGGACGATCCGCGGCGCGCCGAGGCGAGCGCCCTCTCGGCGAGGGAGGCGCGGCCGATCCTCGTGTCGTTCGGCTTCGACGCGGCCGCCGTCGATCGGATCGCGGACGCCATCGAGGACCACAGCTACAGCCGCGGCGCCACCCCGCGCAGCGCGCTCGGCCGGGCGCTGCAGGACGCCGACCGGCTCGAGTCGCTCGGGGTGCTCGCGGTCTTCCGCACCATCTCGACCGGCACCCGCATGGGCTCGCGCTACTTCGACGGCAAGGATCCGTGGGCCGAGGCGAGGCCGCTCGACGATCTGCGCTTCAGCGTCGACCACTTCTTCACGAAGGTCCTTCGCCTCCACGCGACGATGCAGACCGACTCCGGCCGTGAGGAGGCCCGCCGCCGCACCGCCGTGCTCGAGCGCATCCTCGACGACCTCGCCGACGAGCTCGGCCGCCCCCGCCCCGGATCGTGAGGAGCCGAGCCGGCAGCTCAAATCAGCGATCGAAGCGGTAGCGGTAGTGCTCCTCGAGCCCGTCGGGGTCGCGGAAGTTCACGCCGAGATCGCGGATGAGCCCCTCGTTGATGTCGTAGACCCAGCCGTGGATCTCCGGCCAGCCGCGCTCGGCCCACGCGCGCTGGATGATGTCCGTCTTGCCGAGGTTGAGCACGCCCTCGATGACGTTGATCTCCACCATGCGGCGCACGGCGTCGCGCGGGTTGCGGTACACGCGGAGCTCCTCACGGTGGACGCGGTAGGCGTCCTTGATGTGCGTGAGCCACGTGTTCATGAGCCCGTAGTCCTTGTCGGTCAGGGCCGCCGCGACGCCGCCGCAGCCGTAGTGACCGCAGACGATCACGTGCTGCACCTTGAGGTGCTCGACCGCGTACTGCAGGACCGAGAGCATGTTGGTGTCGGTCGAGACGACGACGTTCGCGATGTTCCGATGGACGAAGACCTCGCCGGCCTGCGTCCCGGTGATCACGTTCGCCGGGACCCGGCTGTCCGAGCAGCCGATCCAGAGGAACTTGGGCGACTGGCTCTCGGCCATGTTCTTGAAGTAGTCGGGGTCGCTCGCGAGGCAGCCCTCGACCCAGCGACGGTTCCCCTCGAGCAGCGTCACGTAGCTCTGCTCGAGGTCGTCTCGACCCACTGCCTTCTCGTCGCCCATGCGCCTCCCTTTCGTGTATGGCGCAGCCTATCAGCAGGCGCGGCCGAGCGCCTGCTCGAGATCGGCGTAGAGGTCCTCGACGTCCTCGACGCCGACGCTCAGCCGCATCAGCCCCTCGCCGATGCCGGCCTCGGCGCGCTGCGCGGCGCTGAGGGACGCGTGCGTGGTGCTCGCCGCGTGGGTGAGGAGGCTGCGCACGTCGCCGAGGCTGACCGCCCGCGCGATCAGCCGTACCGCATCGTAGGCCCGCGCGCCCGCGCCGAGCCCGCCCTTCACCTCGAACGCGATCAGCGCGCCGTAGCCTCGCTGCATCTGCCGGCCCGCCACCGCGTGGCCGGGGTGCGAGGGGAGCCCCGGGTACGCCACCCGCGCGATCGCCGGGTGCTCCTCGAGCCGCCGCGCGAGCTCGAGCGCGCTCCCCGAGGCGCGCTCCATCCGCAGCGCCAGCGTCCGCGCGCCGCGCGCGATCAACATCGCCGAGAGCGGCGAGAGCGCGGCGCCGCAGGTCCGCACGCCCTCCTCGCGGACGCGCGCCACGGCGGCCGTCGAGCCCGACACCACGCCGCCGACCACGTCGCCGTGCCCGGAGAGCGCCTTGGTCGCGGAGTGCAGGGCGAGGTCCGCCCCGAGCGCGAGCGGCCGCTGGTGGTAGGGCGTCGCGAAGGTCGAGTCGACGACGAGCCGCGCCCCGCCGGCGTGCGCGATCCGCGCGGCCTCCGCGACGTCGGTGATCGCGAGCGTCGGGTTGGCC
>JAEZBP010000509.1 GCA_023427125.1 Pseudomonadota bacterium
GCCGAGGAGATCGGCCTGCACTGGGTGGAGATCGTCCTCGTGGGCGAGGACGGCGAGCCGATCCCGCACGTCGCCTACCAGCTCCGCGATCCCGACGGGCGCACCCACCGGGGGCGGCTCGACGAGCGTGGGCTCGCGCGGGTGAGCGGGATCCGCAGCCCGGGGGAGTGCCGGCTCACGTTCGTGGGCATGGACGAGGACGCGTGGGTGGCGGCGTGAGCACGGACGACGAGACCGCGACGGAGCAGGGGGCGGGCCCGTCCGGGGCGGGCGCCTACGTGGTCCGGCGGTACGACTCCCTCTCGTCCATCGCGGCCGCCCACGGCCACTACGGCCCGACGATCTGGGACCACCCCGCCAACGCGGCGCTCCGTCGCGTGCGGAGCAACCGCGAGGCGCTGCTCGCGGGCGACCGCCTCACCATCCCGCCGCTGCGCCCGAAGGAGGTCGTGATCCAGACCGGGGGCGACCCACCGCTTCCGCCGTCGCGGCGTGCCCTCGCGCATCGACCTCGTGGTGCGCGACGAGCTCTGGGGGACGGTCTTCGCCGGCAAGGCCTACGCGCTCACCGCAGGCGGCGTCCGCCACGAGGGGCGGACCGACGCGGAGGGCCGCGTCCGCCACTGGGTCGCGCCGGAGATCACGCGGGGGGAGCTCGAGCTGTGGCCGGACACCCCCGGTTATCCGAGGCACCTCTCGTGGCCGATCGCGGTCGGTCGCCTCGACCCCATCGAGACGGTGAGCGGCGTCCAGGCGCGCCTCGAGAACCTCGGCTTCGACTGCGGGGACGAGCGGGGCGCGCTCGGACCCGCCACGCGCAGAGCGATCCGGGCCTTCCGGAGCCTGCACGGCCTGCCGCCGGGCGACGAGATCGACGCGCCGCTGCGCGCCGCGCTCCGCGAGCGTCACGGGAGCTGACGATGGAGCCCGGAAGAGCCGGAGCCAAGAGGCCGCGCCCCGTCGCGGGGAGCGCGGATCACGACAACGCCTCCGGGGTCGTCCCCGTCAGCGCGCCCATCCGCGTCATGGTGTGGAACATCGAGAATTTCTCGAAAACACACCCTGGTATTGCCGCGCGATACGGGATCGCCGACCGCATCGATCTGGTCCTCACGGCGTTCTTTGTGGCGAAGCCGGACATCGTGATCCTACTCGAGGTTGGGCCCCGCACGACCGATGACGATCTACAGATTTTTAGATCACTATATGATATCCATCTCACCGATGCGACTGGCGGCAAGCGTCTCGAGAAGTACGCGGTTCTAATTAAGAGTAGAAGCGTCGTCGCCCGTCGCGTGCGCAAGATCGCCCTGGCTGAAAACATCGTGGATTACCCGCGCGGCCAGCGGTATCCCGTCGAAGTTCAGCTCGCGACGCCACAAGGCACGCTCTCCATCTACGGGATCCATGCGCCGTTTAAGGATGGGGACGCCAGGGCGGATGTGATGAAGGCGATCGGGAGACACTGCCGGAATGAGCGGTCCGTCGTGTGTGGCGACTTCAATTACAACACCAACGCTCAGGGGCAACTGGACGATGACCTAGGGCTGACCCACATGGGTCCCCTCGACGGGGGTGAGCGCGCGTCGACGTCACTGACCCGGCGCGGCGAGGGTAGTCAGCCTTACGATCAGGTTCGAGCCAGCGAGGCTGCCGCGTCGCTCGTCCAGGGTGTATGCGTGATCAGCGCGGACGCGCCATTCGCAAGAAGGGTCGACAAGCGGCTTGCGGCCGCGCGCCTCGCGCACCGGAGGTTGAAGACCGCGCATGCACGCGCTCGAGAGGCGATCAGTCCACCAGTACACGAGCGGCGTCTCGGCACCGCACTCGCGGATGGACCAGGCGCTGATGGGCCGTTCTTGGTGGCGGATCGTCTGAAGACGCGCAACGGCGAGCTCCGCGACCTTCTGTTGAATCGGCACGATGAGAGAATCACAGCGGTCGTGGAGGAGTGTTCTCGTCATCTGGATTGGATTTGCCAGGCGGCCGAAGGTGTCCCTGAGGTGTGGGACCCACTCGATCGGCAGAAGAACGCCAAGCGCGCGGCCGAGCTCCTGGGGCAAGTCGAGAGCTTGATCGCCGAAGCGCGTACCATCCTCGATCGGTATGGGACTCAGGTGGGATCCGCCGACGCACAGGGGGGTGATATCTTCCGAGAGGCCCTGAGCGACCATCTTCCGATCTGGTTTACGATCGCTCTCTCCCACGGGCGGTTCGGCGAAGACGTGGACGTGGAGATGGAGGAGGCCGAGGCAGTCCCCGACCTCGACGAGCCCGACGTGGAGATGGAGGAGGCCGAGGCGGTCCCCGAGGCCGACGAGCGCGAGGCCCAGGCCGCGCCCGAGGAGCCCGACGAGTTGGTGGTGATCCACGAGGTCTGGCACGAGTCGGAGGAGGGGGCTGAGGCCGGCGAGCCGCGTCGGTCCAAGCGGTTGCGGAAAGCGCCGCCACGCTGAGCCGCTCACGCGGGCTCGCGGCGGAGGAATCTGACCGGTGAGATTGTGTCCGGGGCGGGCGCTGCCCACGCGCTCGCGGCCGCCGTCGGGAGCGCGCGTGTGGGGGTCTCGCGGAGCTGCGCAGTACGCTCGGCGGCGATGGTGGTGGCGCGGTGGAGGGTCCGCCGGCTCACGCATCGCCGGGCGGGAAGGCCAGCGTCGCAGAGCCGCCGGGCGTGAGCGGTCGGCTCAGACGTAGAGCAGGACGGTCTCGACGGGCTCGCCGGTCGCGGCGGCGACGGCGCGGGCGTAGATGGCGAGCTGGACGGCGTGGGTGAGCTTGTGGCCGCGCTCGCGGTCGGTCTTGAAGTCGACGACGATCCAGCCGCCGTCGGGCTTCTTGTACGCGAGGTCGATGATGCCCTCGGCGCTCGTGCCGTCGTCGAGCGGGACGGTGATCGGGCCCTCGCGTCGGCACGCGCCGCGCGCCTCGGCGTCGGCGGCCTCGCGCACGATCGGGTGACGGAAGGTCGCGAGCGCGGTCTCGGTCGCGGCGGCGATCTCGCTCTTCGGCGCGGCGAGGAGCGCGCCCTGATGGCGGGCCATCGCCTCGACCTCGGCGCGCGTCGCGCGGAGCGCGCACTCGGCGAGGATCGCGTGGACGAGCGTGCCGAAGCGCTTGCCCGAGGGGCGACTCGGATCGAGCGGGCTCACCTCCTCGATGCGCGGGGTGTGTGAGGGGAGGGCGCTCGGGATCGCGGGGCTCGCCTCGAGCTCGTGGGCGATCTTGGTCACGGAGCTGACGCGGAAGCTCGGGGCCGCGCCGAGCTCGCGGGTGCTCATGAGGTCCGCGCTCCACGCGAGGTAGGCCTCGACCTGCTCTTCGCCGCCCTCCTCGAAGATCGTGGTGCCGCGCAGGCCGCCCTTCGGGACCCGGCCGAGGCCGAGCACCGCCGGATCCCACCAGACGACGCGCGCGCCGTGGACGCGGTGGAGGCCCGGCTTCACCGAGCGGTTCATGCCCCAGCGCACGTCTTCGGTGCGCTCGAGCACGCTGTCGTCGCCGAAGGCCGGGCAGCCCGGCGCGGGCTCGGAGGCGCGGCGCGCGCTCTCGTCGGGGTAGAGCGCGCGGTGGAGAGGATCGACCCAGCCGGGCTCGGGTCCGTCGCCGACGCAGGGCACGACGAGCATCTCTTTGGCGCGCGTCGCGGCCACGTAGGTCAGGCGCACCTCTTCGGCGTCGTCGGCGCGCAGGACGTCTTCTCTGCGCTCGGCGAGCTCGACGGGGACGCAGCCGGCGAGCGGCGCGGCCCAGAGGCGCGCCTCGGGATCGAGGAAGCGCGAGGGGCGATCGCCGGTGCGCGGCAGCAGGGGATCGCAGAGCACCACGACCGGGAACTCGAGGCCCTTGGCCTTGTGCACCGTCATCACGCGGACGCCGGCCGAGCGCTCTTCGACGGCGGGCGCGTCGACGCCCTCGCCGCGCTCGAGCTGGTCCTCGAGGCGCAGCACGAACGCGCGGAAGCTCTCGGCGCCCTGCGCCTCGAAGCGGCGCGCGAGCTCGACGACGCGCAGCAGGTTCGCGAGGGCCTGCTCGCCGTTGGGCCAGTTGGCGATGCCGGCGTGCGCGCGGGTCCGATCGAGGAAGCGCGCGAGCGTGTCGGCGATGGGGCGGCGGTTGCGCTTGAAGTGGAGCTCGCGCAGCAGCTCGAGCGCGTCGGCGATCGGATCGCCGCCCTCGCCGAGCACGACCTCGCGCACCTTCAAGGGGTGGAGGCCGTGCGCCCTCTGATGGACGAGGAGCTCCTCGTCGCTGAGCGCGAAGAAGGGGCCGCGCAGCGCGGCGTAGACGCTGAGCGCGTCGTCGGGGTGCTCGATCGCGCGCAGCACCGCGGCGAGGGCGAGCACCTCCTCGCGATCGTGGAACGCGCGGCCTCCCACCAAGACGTGCGGGATGCCGCGCGCCTCGAGCGCGAGCACGTAGGGGGTGACGAGGTTCTGCCCGAAGCGCGCGGTGCTGCGGAAGAGCAGGCACACGTCGCGCGACTCGATCGGGCGCTCGGCGCCGCCCTCTCGGACGGTGTAGCCGCTCTCTTCGAGCAGCCAGTCGACGAAGGCGCCCACCGCGTCGGCGGTCGAGGGGCCGACCGCGTTCTTGTAGACCTTGCCGTAGCGCCCGTAGGGCCTCGGCACCGGCAGGGCGACCACGCTCGGCCGATCGTCCTGCTCGGGGCGATGCGCGCCGAGCGGCACGTAGCTCGCTTGGCTTCCGTCCTCGGCGCCCTGCATCAGCGGCTCGAAGGAGGCGTTGATCGCGCGCTGGATGTCCGGCGTGGCGCGGAAGCTGGTGCTCAGGGTGAGCAGCTCGGCGCCCTGGCTGAGGAGCTTGCGCTTCACCCGCTCGTAGAGCGCGACGTCGGCGCGGCGGAAGCGATAGATCGACTGCTTGGGATCACCGACGACGAAGAGCACGCCGGGCCGGGGCGGCGGCGCGTCGTGAGCGAGCGGGCCGCCGGGCGCGATGGGGCCCGAGCTCGCGAGCGCGAGGAGGATCTCGGCCTGGAGCGGATCGGTGTCCTGGAACTCGTCGACGAAGATCGCGCGGACGCGCGCGCGCAGCTCCTCGCGGACCGGCGCGTCTGTCACGATCAGATCGCGCACGCGGATCAGCAGATCGAGGAAGTCGAGCGTGCCGCTCTTGGCCTTGAGCTCCTCGTACTTGGCGACGACGGGCGCGAGATCGCGGGCGAGGCAGGCCGCCAGATCGGCCTCGGCGTCGCGGACGAAGGCCTCGAGCGAGTCCGCCACCGCGTCGCGCCGCGAGATCGCGTCCTGGCGCAGGAGCTTCTCGCCGTACCAGAGGCCGCGCCCGGTGTCCGACCAGATCTGCCGGTTCGCCCACTTGCGGCGCAGGTCGGCGAGCTCGGCCTCGAGCCCGTCGTGATCGCGGGGGCGCAGCTTCTCGCGCTCGTCGAGCTCGGCGACGAAGCGCGCGATGCGCATGAGCGCGCGGCAGAGGAAGTCCGACTCCGAGCGGCCGAGCGCGCCGAGCGCGGCGAGGCCGCGCAGGGCCTCGATGGCCTCGTCGATGCGCGCGTCACGATCGAAGGGCTCGCGGCGGAGCGGCGCGTCGTGATCGCGGCGGCCGACCAGATCGCGGCAGGCGGAGAGGAGCTGCTCGCGAGGCGGGCTGCCCTTGCGCCGCAGGACGCGCCGCACGCCCTCCGGCGGGCTCGCGAGGACGTGCTGGAAGAACGACGTGAACGCGCGCGCGACGAGCTCGCGCTCCTGCTCGTCGCTGAGCACGTCGAGCGCCGGATCGACGCCGGCCTCCACCGGCCGCTCTCTGAGGAGGTCCGCGCAGAACGAGTGGATGGTGCCGATGCGCGCGGCCTCGAGCTCGGCGAGCGCGGCCTCGAAGCGCTGCCGCTCCTCGTCGCTCGCCGCCGAGGCGTGCGCGCGCTCGAGCTCGCCGCGCAGGCGCAGCTTCATCTCGCCGGCGGCCTTCTCGGTGAAGGTCACGGCGACGATCTCCTCGAGCCGCGCGCGCCCGGTGCGCAGGAGCGCGATCATCCGGCCGATCAGCGCGGTGGTCTTGCCGGTCCCGGCCGCGGCCTCGACGACGAAGGTCGCGCCGAGGTCCTCCTCGATGCGCCGCCGCGCCTCTCCGTCTTGGAGGGGGCTCACCGTCACGGCTGCTTCCTCAGCGTCTTGAGCTTGCCGAGGCTCGCGGGGTGCTTGCGGCGGACGCGGCGCTCCTCGGCGGGGCCGCAGACCGGGCGGTAGTCGCAGCGCGCGCACTCGCCCTCGGCGGGCGCGGCCGGCAAGAAGCCGCGCTCGAGGTGGTGGGCGAGCGTGCTCTCGACGAGCTCGATCGCGTGGCGCGCCTCGTCGTCGAGCGGCACCGAGCGCTGCTCGAAGCGGCCGCGGGAGGTGCAGTAGTAGAGGCGGCCGCCGAGGACCGTGTGGTTCGGGTAGAGCGCCTCGAGCGCGCGCGCGTAGAGGACCGGCTGGAGCACGCGGCCGCCGGCGATGACGCGCGGGCTGGCCACCGTGGCGCCGGTCTTGTGATCGGTCGCGCGCAGGGCTCCGTCCTCGCGCTCCTCCACCAGATCGATCGCGCCGCGCAGCGTCATCGTGTCGGAGACCGGGAGCGGCTCGGGCACGCTCGCGCGATCGTGGCCCGCGTCCTTCGGGATGCCGAACGCGAGCTCGAAGGCGATGGGCTTCCACTCGGGGTGCGCGGCCATGCGGTGGAGCCACTCGATCAGATCGCTCCTGACCTCGTCCACCGCGTCGCGCCACACCCGCTCGATCGCGGGCACCAGCCGCTCGCGGTAGCGCGCCTCGAGCTCGTCGAGCACCGCCGTCGCGACGCGCCGCGCCGCCGCCACGTCGCCCACCGGCAGGAGGCCCTCGTCGCGCAGGCGCGAGAGGATGCGCGCCTGCGCCTCGTGGATCAGCGAGCCGCGCTCGCGCGGATCGAGCGTCTCGATCGCCTCGGGCACCTCGCGCGGCGCGAGCTTCACGATGGAGCGCAGGTAGAAGCGATAGGGGCAGGCCGCGAGCTGCTCGAGCGCGGTGGCGGAGTAGGGCCGCTCGCGCGGGTGGTGCGCCGCGAGGATCGCGCGGGCCTCCTCGCCCGGCTTCACCATTCCGTCGGCGCGCATCCACTGCTCGCTCCAGCGCGCGAAGCGAGCGCGCAGCGCGCGGGCGAGGTGCGGGTTCGCGCTCATCAGGTAGCGCGCGGCGCCCCGCGCTTCTTCGGGCGTGCGCTCGTGCAGCACCTCGTGGAGGACCGCCAGATCGTACTCGGCGCCGTCGATCGCGTCGCTCGGGCGCTCGGGCGCCGGCCAGGCCATCCGCGCGGCGCCGGCCTCCTCGGCGCGCCTCGCGAGCGCCTCGAAGGAGGGCAGCTCGCCCTCGATCGCGCGGAGCACCTCGAGCGCATAGAACGAGGGCACGCGCGGGCGGCCTCGCTCGGTGTCGAGGCGCGGATAGCTGAGGACCACGCGCTCGGTGGCGGCGCCGATCGCGAGCCGCAGCGCGAGCCGCTCGTCGGCCACGCGCGTCTCGGTGGTCTGCAGATCCTGCGAGAGCGGCTTGCGCGCGGCGTCGAGGAGGATCGGATCCTCGATCACCTTCTTCGGGAAGACCTTCTCGGCGAGGCCGGGGATGAAGACGAGCTCGAAGGAGAGGCCGCGCGCCTCGGCGATCGACGCGACGTAGAGCTTGCCGGCGGGCGAGCCGCTCGGGGCCTGGACCATCTCGCTGAGGCGCGGGCCGAGGACGAGCGCGACCTCCGTCAGGCCGACCGGGCCGATCGGGCCCATCGGCGCGAGCTCGCGCAGCACCGACAGCACGCGCGCCGGATCGCGGATCGCGCGCTCGGCGAGCGCGCTCAGGTGCTCGCCCCACTCGCCCCAGCTCGCGCGGGCAGGCAAGGCGTCGAGGCTCTCGAGCAGCGGGAGCGCGAAGGCCGCGAGGTGCGCCAGGTCGCGGCGCTGCCGCGCGAGGCGCTGCGCGGCGGGATCGTCGGGATCCTCGAGCGCGGCGCGCTGCGTCTCGAG
>JAEZBP010000737.1 GCA_023427125.1 Pseudomonadota bacterium
GCTGCCGCGTGGCCGCGCCCTCCGCACGGGGACCTGTCGCCCTCTTGCTCCTCGGGGCCGCGCTCGTCCTTCGACGCCGCAGGCGCTGAGCCGTCGCTCCGCGCGCGGCTGATCGCGCATGGACGAGGCGACGTCAGAGCGAGATGGTGGGCGGCAGGGCAGCGCGCTCGGCGATGACGAGCATCGGCTCGAGGGTGTGCGCTTCGGGATCCTGGTCGGCGCCGCGCGGGACGGCCACGCCGAGCTCCCGGAGCCACCTCGCAGGATCCACGTTGTTCCGCCGGTAGGGTCCGGGGAAGGGCGATGACCCGTCGAACTGCGCGCGGCGGACCTCGAAGTGGAGGTGCGTGCCCATGCCGCGGAACTGACGGTTCGTGGTGTTGCCCACCCGGCCGATCAGGGTACCGGCCTCGACCGGCTGGCCTTGCTCCACCAGCACCTCGTCGAGGTGCGCGTAGAAGCTCCAGCGCGCGTCGTCCGCGTGGTGCAGGACGATCGCGTTCCCATAGCCGGTGAAGTTGGCGCGCACGCGGTCGCGCGCGACCGTCTCCACCACGCCGCGTCGCACCGCGTAGACGGGCGTGCCGCGCTCGGCGCCGAAGTCGATGCCCGCGTGGAACGTGCGCCGGCCGGTGCGCCCGCTGAGCCGATAGCCGTAGTGGCTGCCCATCCCGTAGCTGGCGGGGAGCGGAGAGCTCGCGACCACCTCGAGCACGGGCTCCTCGACCGTCACGACCTCCTCGACCACCGCCGGCTCGACCACCGCCTCCGCCAGCTCCACCGGCGCCGCGCTGGGATGCAGGAGCGCGGCGGCGGCGAGGAACATCGGCGGGAGGCCTTGGAAGACGGTCGGCATTCCGGGGACTCCCATCAGCGGTCATGCCAGGCAGAAACCCGCTGCGATCGGCCCCGCACGCCGCGGATCTCGCGTGACACGGGGTGTGCCGCACACTGTGCGGCTCTGTTGGCCGGCGCGCGCCTTCGCGCCGCGGCTCAGAAGAGATCGATGGTCACGTGGGTGACGAAGGCGGCGGCGGTGGTCGCCGCGACGGCGAAGTGGACCACGCGCATGTGGCGCGAGAACGAGTACTGGTCGCCGGGATCGTCGATGCCGAGCACGTCGGGGTAGCGCGCGAGGAGACCGAGCACGCCGGTGAGGCCGATCCCGATCGAAGCGATCCAGGTGAGGACGTCGCGCGCGGTGTCGCCGGGGCTCCCCTCGACGTCCTCGTCCGGCGCGATCAGGCCGACGATGCCGGTCGCGGTGTAGAGGAGCAGCGAGGCGATGCCGAGGCCGCCGTGGACCACGCTCAGCGATTGGCGACAGCCGTAGTCGTCGAAGATCGGGTTGTTGTCTCCCTCGCAGGCGCCGACGCCGAAGGAGGTCGGCAGGTTGTAGAGCTGGAACGCGCCGAAGACGGCCGTCGTCGCCAGCATCGCGGCCGTCGCGACCTCGAGGACGCGATACGCGAAGACGAGCTCGTGGCCCTGCGCCGCGAGCGCCTGCGCGTTCTGCTGCTCTTCGATCGAGAGCACCGGGCGGAGCTCCCCAGGCCGCGCCGTCACGTCCTGCGCGTCCGCCGGCGCGCTCACGACGAGACACCCTCCGACCAGCGCCGACACGGTCAGCGCTCGCAGTGCTGCGTACATCAGTCAGCCTCCAGAGCCCGGGCAGCTAGCGACGCGATCCAGAGCGTCAATCCGCGGCCGGGCCGTCGCGCGGCGTCGCACCTGAGCGCTCGGGGGCAGCGGCGCGCGCGGGTCCGTCGTCTCGCGGAAGCGGTACGCGGGATGCCTGCTCGCACCCTCTCTCTCGTGCAGGAGGAGGCGGCGTGGACATCGAGGCGCTGATGCGGGGGCTCGCGGAGCGCATGCATCGCGGCGCGCGGCGGGCGGTGTTCGAGCACGACGGGCGCGTCCACGTCGCGGTGCGCGAGGTGGACGAGGACGATCGCGAGGCGCTCGCCGCCGGCCTGCGCGAGCACCTCGAGCGCGTCGAGGGCGTCCGCTGGGCGCGCTACAACGCCTACCTCGCGCGCGTCGTGATCGAGCGCGACCCCGAGCGCGCCCCGAACGAGGTCATCATCCGCGCGATCGAGCGCGTCGAGGCGCGGCTCTCGGCGGGCGTTCGCTTCGCGCGGCCGGCGCACGCCTACCCCGGTGACAGAGAGCCGGAGCGCCGCCGCTGGGCGGAGGTGATCGCCGACGCGATGAGCCTCGCGCTCAGCACCGCGCTGCGCCTCAAGGGCGTCGCCCGCACGCCCCACGACATCGACTTCGCCGCGATCACGGCGACCTTGGACGGCATCCCGCGCATCAAGAGGTCCATGGAGGCGGGCGTGAGCCGGCGCGCGGCCGATCTCACGCTCGAGCTCATGAAGGACGTCTCGATGATCGCGGTGCGGAGCGAGGCCGGCCCCGTGAGCGCGCTCCTCAGCCACGCCCTCCACCTGCGTGAGTCCCACGCGCGGCGCGGGGTCTTCTTCGATCGCGAGCCCGAGCTCTGCGGTGCGCCCGAGCGTCACGTCGCCGTCCTGCGCGCGCCCAAGGAGCGCCCGGCGCCGCTCCGCAAGGGCCCCATCGAGCGCTACGAGGAGGGCGCGATCCCCGCGTCGCTCGCGGCCTTCGGCGCGAGCCTCTTCTTCACGCGGGACACGGAGGGGAGCGCGCCGCCCCTCTTCGCCGGGCTCCCGCGGGCCGCCCGGCCCGGCCGCGCGAGCTTCGTCGCCCACCTCGGCTTCCTCCTCGCGCAGCGCGGCGTCCTCGTCTTCGATCGCGAGGCGCTGAGCCAGCTCGATCGCATCGACACGATCGCGATCGACGCCGAGCTCGCCCTCGCGGACCCGCGCGACGCGGCGCGGATCGCCCGGCGCGCGCGGGAGCACGAGCTCGCGGTCCACGTGATCGGCGAGCGCCCCCGCTCGCTCGACTGGCCCGCCGACGAGCTCGCGAGCACCCCTCGCGCGTGCAAGGCGGTGCGACGCC
>JAEZBP010000639.1 GCA_023427125.1 Pseudomonadota bacterium
GTCCTACCCCGCGCCCGGCGCGCTGGGAAGCGATCCGCTCGCGGGCTCGGGCCGCGCGAAGACGCGGCGCAGCGGGAACGACGCGGCGGCGAGGCCGGCGCCGACCACGAGCGCGGCGAGCGCGCCGACCCAGAGCGGGGCGCGCTGGCCGCTCGGCTCGTCGGACACGAAGGCGGTCAGCATCATGACCACGCGGATCGCGAGTATCCACGCCGCGGCGACGGCGGTCTCGAGGCGCAGCGGGAGATCGGCCGTCGCGCGCGAGAGCAAGAGCGGCAGGAAGAGCGCCTCGCCGATCGCGCCGATCACGAGGACGGCGCCCACCGTGACGAGGCTCGCGTCCTCGTCGATGAGCGCGGCGCTGAGCGCCGCCCCGACGCCGAGCACGGCGAGGCCGAGGCCGGCGACGAGCAGCGCCGGCACCTTCGCCTTCAGCGCGTGGAGCACGACGAAGGCGACGGCGCCGAGCAGCGACAGCGCGATCACGACGAGCGGGTTCAGCGCATGGAGGGTGGTGCTCTCCACCTCGCTCAGGCCGTAGCGGAGCTCGGGCGCGAGCAGCTCCCAGGCCCCGGCCCCGATGGCGAGCGCCCAGGGCAAGGCGCAGACCACCACCACGCCGCCCCCGACGCCCGCCCGGGCCCAGCCCCCGGCGGGGGCGGGCTCGCTCTTGGAGGGCTCCTTCTTGCGCGTCATGAGCACGACGACGCCGAGGATCCCCGCGAGGACGAGCGCCACGACGGCGATCCCGCCGCCCGTCAGGAAGACCGTTCGGAAGCCGAGCGCGGCGCGGATCTCCGAGCCGAAGAGCGGGCTCATGAACGCGCCGGCGTTGATCGACGCGGCGACCACGAGGAACGCCGCGTTGCGCAGGCCCTCGAGCTCTCCGTCGAGCGCGCGGGCGAGCGCGCCGTAGAGCGCCGGCAGGATCATCGCGTGCCCGAAGGCGGCGAGGCCGAGGGCGATCGGCGCTGCGTCGACCGGGAGGGCGGCCAGCGCGAAGAGCCCGACGCTCAGCGCCCCGGCGCCGAGGATCAACGGGACCCACGGCCCCGTCGCGATGGCGATGCCGCCGCCGAGCGCCAGGCCGAGCATGCCGACGACGCTGTGGGTGATGCGCATCCCGCCCATGACCTCGACCGAGCTGCCACCCTCGATCAGGTAGATCGACGAGACGGTGCGCGCGAGGTACCAGCCCGCGCTCGCGAAGAACGCGATCGAGGGCGCGAGGATCGCGCTGGCCCAGCGGGACGCGCTGCTCATGCGCGCGCCGGCAGCGGGTGGTCGGCGAGGAAGCGCAGGGTGAGCGCGATGACCTCGTCGGCGGCGTCCTCGAGCACGTAGTGGCCCGCGTCGGGGAAGCGCACGACCTCCGCGTCCGGCAGGTACTTGCGCCACTCGCGGAGGAACGCGAGGTCGAAGACGAAGTCCTGATCGCCCCAGCAGATCAGCGCCGGCAGGTGCGCGAGCGACGGGAGCTTCCGGGCGGTCTCCTCGAGGATGTGCCAGCCGCGATCGCCTCGGCGCAGCGGGATGTCCTGCACGAAGCGCAGGGTCGCGATGCGATCGTCCCAGCTGTCGTAGGGCGCGGTGTAGGCGCGGCGCACGTCGTCGGGCAGCGGCGCGCGCGTCACGCAGACATGCGAGGCCACCGCGCTGAACGCGTTGAAGCGGCGCACGAGCAGCGTGCCGAGCGGCGTGCGCGTCAGCCAGAGCGGCCACGGGAAGGGCTTGTCCGCGGGCAGCGGGAACGCCGCCGTGTTGAGGATGACGAGGCGCGCGACGCGCTCGGGGTGCCGCGCCGCCCAGGCCATGCCGATCATCCCGCCCCAGTCGTGCACCACCAGCGTGACGTCGCGATCGACGCCGCGCTCCTCGAGCAGCGCCTCGAGATCGTCGACGCGCTGCTTCAGCGTGTAGGCGTAGCGATCGTCGCCGGGCTTGTCGCTCATGCCCATGCCGACGTGGTCGGGGACGATGCAGCGGTGCCGATCGCGGAGCGCGAGCACGAGGCGCCGGTAGTAGAAGGACCAGGTCGGGTTGCCGTGCACCATCACGACCGGGTCGCCCTGGCCCTCGTCGAGGTAGTGCATGCGCACGCCCTCGCCGCGATCGAAGAAGCGGCCCTCGAAGGGATAGAGCTCGTGGGGGATCGCTCTCACCAGATCACCTCGCCCATCGCGCAGTTGAGCCCGCTGCCGATGCCCATCATCGCCACGCGATCGCCGCGCGCGACGCGGCCGTCCTCGACCGCGCGGGCCAGGGTCATCGGCACCGACGCCGGGCCGACGTTGCCGTGCTCGGGGTAGATCACCGGCACCCGCTCGAGCGCCACGCCGAGCGCGCGCGCGAGGTGCTCGGTGTGCGGGCGGCTGACCTGGTGCATGACCACGTGGTCGAGCGCCTCCACTTCCCAGCCGAGCTCGTCCTGGGCCTTGGCCCACGTGCGCGCGGCGAGGCCGAGCCCCGCCGACAAGAGGCCGGTGGTGTCGGTGCGCATCCAGTCGACCTGGCCGCGGCAGAGGTGGTTGTGCTCGGTGGCGGCCAGGGTGACCGAGCCGGCGAAGCGGTGGCCCGAAGGCGCGAGCGAGGCGCGCGACAGCACCGCGGCGGCGGCGCCCGAGCCGAGCGTGAGCGTCGCGATGTTGTCGCGCAGCGCCTGCGGGTCGGCGTCGGGCCCGGCGAGCCGCTCGAGCGTGCGATCGACGATCGAGCGCGAGCTCTCGCCGGCCACCACGAGGCCGTGCTCGATCTCGCCGCGCTCGATCATCTGCGCGACGAGCTCCATGCCGTTGAGGAAGCCGAGGCACGCGTTCGAGAGATCGAAGTTGCGGCACTCGGGCGCGAGGCCGAGCCGCGCGTGGACGAGCGAGGCGGTCGAGGGCTCGACGAAGTCGCGCGAGACCGAGGTGTTGATGAGGACGCCGACCCGCTGCCGATCGACGCCGGCCTCGGCGAGCGCCCGCTCGGCGGCCAGCGTCGCGGCGTCGCTCGGCTGAGTGTCGGGATCCCAGAAGTGGCGGGCGTCGATGCCGCTCAGCGCGGCGAGCGTGCCGGGCAGGAGGCCGAGCCGCGCGAGGTTCCCGTTCAGGCGCGCCTCGAGCGCGGCGGTGCTCACCCGATGTGGCGCCTCGACCTTGGTGAGCGAGGCGATCACGACGTCGTCGAAGCGCATGAGGGGCGCAAGCGGAGCGCAGCCGCGCCGCGCGGTCAAGTCGGGGCTCAGAACGTGCCGGCGAGGCCCAGCGAGCCGGCGCCGACGATCGGGCGGATCGCGATCGCCGACGCGCGCGGTCCCTGCCCCTGGCTGTACTGGCTCCACGCCGTCTCGGCGGAGCTCTCGATGAACGAGGTCGCGAAGAGGAGCAGCCCGACCAGGCCATACGCGCCGCCGACCAGGCCGCCGTAGAGCGGATCGAGCTCCGAGAGGCCCTCGAGCGTCCCGGCCAGCGTCGCGATGCCCGCGCCGGCGAGCGCCAGGCCGGCGCCGCCCGCCATCGCGATCCAGCGGCCCTGGCGCGCCGCGTC
>JAEZBP010000683.1 GCA_023427125.1 Pseudomonadota bacterium
CTTCGTGGCGATCGCGCTCGACGCGAAGAACCGACCGATCGGTGAGGTGGAGATCGCGCGGGGCGGGCTGAGCGCGTGCCCGGTCTCGCCGGCGGACGTCTTTCGCGCGCTGCTGCGTGAGGCGGCAGCCGGCGTGGTGTTCGTGCACAACCACCCGAGCGGCGAGCCGAGCCCGAGCGCCGACGACGTGGCGCTGACCGAGCGGCTGCGGCGGGCCGGCGAGCTGCTCGGTGTGCGTGTGCTCGATCACGTCATCATCGGGCGCGAGGGCTACTTCAGCTTCCTCGACGCCGGCCTGCTCGGCCCGGGAGGTCGGTCGTGAAGGCGCTCGTGCTGGCCACGCTGGTGCTCCTCGCGGCACCCACGCCGGAGCGTATCGAGGTGGATCACGAGCCTCCGAGACCATGCACGCCGGTGGTCCGTGGCGTCCGGGTCATGGCCTGCGCAGGATCCAGCCGGCCTCGCCTTGACATCCCCCCGGGTCGAGTGCTTACTTCCCGCGCTCCGCGCCCCGAGAGGGCGTCGAGGATGCTCTCGCCAGGCCCCTCGGGGCCGCAAGCGCATGACCAAAGCATTCGGCGGCCGCCGCACTGACGGGCGCCATCTCACGGAAACTGTCTCTGGAGGAGAACGGTGTCGAAGCGCACCTACCAGCCGCATCGGATCCGCCGCGCACGCAAGCACGGCTTCCGGGCACGAATGAGCACCCCGAACGGTCGGGCGGTGCTGAGCCGTCGTCGCGCGAGGGGTCGCAAGCGCCTCGCTGTCCTGGGCTACAAGAAGTAGTCACCACCATGCGCCTCGCCGGGGAGGGATCCGCGGCGGACGCCTCGTCCACCAGCGAGCGGTGCAGCGAGACGTACCCTCGGTCCGAGCGCCTGAGGCGACGGCCGGACTTCCTGCGGGTCCAGCGCGATGGCGCGCGGGTCCATACGCCGCACTACGTCGTGGTGGTGCTGCCGAGGACGGAGGGCGACGGAGTGCGACGGTTGGGGATCACCGTCACGAAGAAGGTGGCGAACGCCGTCGGGCGCAACCGCGTCAAGCGGGTGGTCCGCGAGGTGTATCGGAAGAATCGCGACCTCTTTCCGGAGGGCTGCGACATCGTGGTCATGGCGAAATCGGGGGCGCCCGAGCTGGGTTACCACGAAGCCGTGGCCGAGCTGGCCAAGGTCTCGGGGCCGCTGGCCCGCGCAGCGCGCGTGAGGCGTCGCTCCGCGCCCCGGGATGAGACCAGGGGCCAGGGATGACCGATGCACTCGACCATGTCCGCCACCCTGTCCACCAGGACGCCTGGCGACCTTCGCTGATGCTGCGGCAGCTCCTGCTGTTCTTGATCCGCATCTATTGGTGGACGCTCTCCCCGCTCATCGGGAACGTCTGCCGGTTCCACCCGTCCTGCTCTCGCTACACGGCGACCTGCGTCGAGCGCTTCGGCGCGCTTCGAGGGGGCTGGCTCGGGGTGAGGCGCATCTGCCGCTGCCACCCCTTCCACCCCGGCGGCTACGACCCTCCCCCGGAGCTCCCCTCGGAAGGCGGCGATGGAAGTCAATAAGCGAAGTCTGTGGCTCGCGGCCATCTTCCTCCTCGTCGGGCTCGCGTACCTCGGCGTGACGGAGCTCTTCGGCGGGGACTCGCCCGAAGAGGCGCCCGCGCCGCAGGAGAGCGCGTCGACGGAAGGCACCACCGGGACCGAGGGCGCGAGACCCGCCGCGGACACGGCGGCGCGACGCGCGCGCGACGCGCGCCTCGAGACCGCGACGATCACCGGCGAGGGCTTCGTCGCGACGGTCGACAACCTCGGCGGCGGCGTCCGCCAGTACCACCTCACCGGCGACCCGCGCTTCGCGGACGAAGCGGGCGAGCCGGTCAACATGCGCGCAGAGACCCCGCGCGAGCAGTACGCCGCGCTGCGCACCCACTTCGAGCGCCTCGGCGTGCCCGACGACGCGGTGTGGGACATCGAGCAGGTCTCGCCGAGCGAGGTGCGCCTGAGCTGGGAGGGCGAGAACCTGCGCATCGAGCGCACGCTGCGCGCGGGCGACGGGCCCTACCAGATCTGGCAGGAGATCGCGCTGACGAACACGGGCAGCCGCCCGAAGCGCACGCGGCTCGGCGTCTCCGTCTACCACTACGTCCAGCACGCGGAGGAGTCCGGCGGCTTCCTCGGCTTCGGCTCACGCTCGCCGAAGATCTCGAACGGCGCCTGCGCGTTCAGCGACGAGACCGAGCGGGTCATGCGCGAGGACCTGGCGCCCGAGGGCGAGCCGCCGGTCCCCCATGGCTACGGCAACGGCAACGTGCGTTTCGCCGCGGTGGAGGACATCTACTTCGCGCAGGTCGTCGCCGCCGACGAGGACACGCCGGCCCAGCGCTGCAGCCTCTGGGGCCAGAACCTCGGCTCTCCCCCCGAGGGCACGCTGATCGAGGGGCGCCTCGTCTATCCCTGGCAGACCGTGGAGCCGGGCGCGACCGCGCGCTGGCGCAACCTCGGCTACCTCGGCCCGAAGATGCCGGCCGCCCTCGAGGCGGCGGGACACGGTCTCCCCGAGATCGTCGACCTCGGCTTCTTCGCGTTGATCGCGTCGCAGCTCGGGCGCCTGTTGAGCTTCATCCACCAGTACGTTCCGAACTGGGGATGGGCGATCATCCTTCTCACGCTCCTGATCCGTACGGTTCTGTTCCCTCTCACGAACCTGAGCTTCAAGTCGATGGCGCGCATGCGCCAGCTGAAGCCGGAGATGGACCGGATCAACGAGATCTACAAGGACAACGCGGAGAAGAAGGGCGCCGCGATCATGGAGCTCTACCGGAAGCAGAAGATCAACCCGCTCTCGGGTTGTCTGCCGATGGTGCTCCAGCTCCCGATCTGGTGGGCGCTCTACACCTCGCTCTCGACGAACATCGAGCTCTACCACATGCCTTTCATGGCGTGGTGGACGGACCTCAGCTCGCCCGACCCGTACTTCGTGCTGCCGCTGGCGCTCGGCGCGCTGATGCACCTCCAGCAGCGGCTGACGCCGACCACGATGGATCCGGCGCAGGCCAAGATGATGATGTGGTTCATGCCCATCATGATCACGGTCTTCATGCTGTTCCTGCCGTCGGGTCTCTGCCTCTACATGCTGACCAACTCGGCTCTCGGGATCGGGCAGCAGAAGCTCAACGAGTGGCGCCTCTCGAGGGAGCCTGTTCCGCAGACCACCGCCGCCACGGAGCCGCAAGACGCGGAGGCCGATGGGGGCGACGACCCCGAACCATCATCTTCAAACGACCCGCGAAGGCTGAAGCGCAAGCGGGTACGGAGGACACGCCGTGGATGAGCGTGACCATGAGCGAGAGCGCGACGACGACGACGACGCGCTGGACGGAGCCCTCTTCATCGACGGATCGCAGCCGCGGCGGGAGAGCCGCGAGGATGACGAGGCCAAGGGCAACGAGGCGCGCGACGTGCTCGTCGGCATCGTGTCCCGCATGGGCCTCGACACGGACGTGAAGGTGCGCGAGGCCGGCGAGCAGGTGGTGCTCGACATCAGCGGGCCCGACGCGGGGCGGGCGATCGGCAAGAAGGGCCAGACCCTCGACGCGCTGCAGTTCATCGTCAACAAGGTCGTGAACCGCTTCCCGGAGAACCGCCGCTACATCGTCGTCGACAGCGGCGACTACCGCGAGCGCCACGACGAGAGCCTCATCAGCATGGCGCGGCGCGAGGCCAAGCGCGCGGTCCAGCCGGGCCGGACGGTCACGCTCGCGCCGATGCCGGCCCGCGATCGCCGCCTGATCCACCTCTCACTCGCGAAGATGGCCGGCGTGACCACGCGCAGCAACGGCGAGGGC